>CAIWDF010000111.1 GCA_903911435.1 uncultured Bacteroidota bacterium | reverse complement strand
ACACATGGCCCTATGCGGCTCATCTTTTCAAACCCTTCAACAAATTCGCTCATGATTTTAAATATTTGCCATGAGTCGGCAGCTTTTATATCATTCCAATCTTTGGCTTCAAAGGCTTTCCTTATTTTATCTTCTTCTTCTTGATTTGTCATCTATTAATGCTTCTTAGTTTGTTTGGTTCATTTTTCTGAATTCGTGTGAAGTGCAAATGTAAATTATTTCAACTCCTCTTTCAAAAATTTTGCTGTAAAGCTGCGTTTGCTTTTTATAATCTCTTCTGGAGTTCCCTCGCAGAGTATGGTTCCTCCTCCACTTCCTCCTTCTAATCCAAGGTCAATGATGTGGTCGGCTACTTTTATAATGTCCATATTGTGTTCAATCACCAAAACTGTATTACCACTATCCACTAGCTTATTGAGCACCTCGAGTAAAATACGAATGTCTTCGAAATGAAGACCGGTAGTAGGTTCGTCAAGTATGTAAAATGTGTTACCTGTATCTTTCTTCGACAATTCAGTTGCAAGTTTTACACGTTGAGCCTCTCCGCCCGATAGGGTGGTGCTTTGCTGACCGAGTGTGATATAGCCCAAACCAACCTCATGAAGTGTTCTTATCTTTTGAAGAATAAAAGGGATGTTCTCGAAAAACACAACTGCTGCATCAATGGTCATGTTCAATACATCCGAGATGGATTTACCCTTATATCTAATTTCAAGGGTTTCTCTATTGTATCGTTTGCCGTTGCAAGTTTCGCAATTGACATATACATCAGGTAAGAAATTCATTTCAATGGTTCGCAAACCAGCGCCTTGGCATGTTTCGCAGCGGCCTCCTTTTACATTAAACGAAAATCTTCCTGGTTTGTATCCTCTTATTTTTGCTTCGGGTATGGTCGAAAATAAATTTCGAATGTCAGCAAACACATTGGTATAAGTTGCTGGATTGCTTCGTGGGGTTCGGCCTATGGGCGATTGATCAATTTCAATAACTTTATCGATATGCGCCAAACCTGCTACCGATTTGTAAGGCAATGGCTTTTTCTCTGATCTATAAAAGTGTTTGTTTAGTATTGGATAAAGGGTTTCGTTAATCAAGGTGGATTTGCCACTGCCTGAAACTCCTGTAACACAAATGAGTTTTCCGAGCGGAAACGATACGGAAACATTTTTTAAATTATTACCCGAAGCACCATTGATGGTAAGTACACCTGCTTTTCCGCTTCTGCGTGTTTCGGGCACAGGTATGCCCTTCACTCCGTTGATGTAATCCGAAGTAAGGGTATGAAACTTCAATATTTCTTTTGGTGTACCTTGTGCTATTATCTGTCCACCATGCACCCCTGCTGCTGGTCCAATATCGATAACATGGTCGGCAGCAAGTATCATTTCTTTATCATGTTCAACCACTATTACCGAATTGCCTATATCTCTTAGGTTCTTGAGTGCTTTTATCAACCTTACATTGTCGCGTTGATGAAGCCCAATGCTTGGCTCATCGAGGATATAGAGCACCCCTACTAGTTGCGAACCTATTTGTGTGGCAAGCCTTATACGCTGAGCTTCGCCTCCCGAAAGGCTTCGCGAGCTTCGGTTGAGGGTAAGGTAATCGAGACCAACATCAAGTAAGAATTGAATCCGGCTGCGTATTTCTTTTAAAACTTCTTTGGCTATGGTGTTCTGCTTGTTATCCAATCGGTCTTCGATGCCATCGAACCATTGGTTGAGTTCGTTGATGCCTAGGTTCGATAGTTCGGAAATATTTTTTCCATCAATCTTAAATTGCAACGATTCCATTTTCAACCTTGTTCCGTGGCATTTAGGACAAGTGATTTTATTCATAAAACCTTGTATCCATTTTTCGATGGTGGGCGAACTTTGTTCATCGTTTTGTTTAATGATAAAGTTGGCGATTCCTTCAAAGGCTATACTGTAAGTAGAGG
This sequence comes from uncultured Bacteroidota bacterium, assembly GCA_903911435.1. Taxonomy (GTDB): domain Bacteria; phylum Bacteroidota; class Bacteroidia; order 2-12-FULL-35-15; family 2-12-FULL-35-15; genus 2-12-FULL-35-15. Next base: position 1,875 of record CAIWDF010000111.1, on the reverse strand, counting down.
CCGAACTGTCGGCATATTGTTTTATTTTTATTAATTCTTCCGAACCAAAAAGAATGGTGTTTATAGCATCTTCCGAAATGTCCTCGATGGCGGTGTCGAGCGTAAAATCGTGGTGTTCGCCAAGTGCTTCGAGTTGTTTGAATATCCATGTAGGTTTGAAAATCCCGATAGGAGCAATGGCTCCTTTCTTGATGCTTAGTTTTTTGTTGGGAATTATTTTGTCGATATCAACCTCTGATACTACACCAAGTCCATTGCAGCGCTGACAAGCCCCATAAGGCGAGTTGAACGAAAATAAATTGGGTTGTGGTTCGTCATACGATATTCCTGTAGAAGGGCACATCAAGTGTCGGCTGAAGTAATGTACCTTGCCATACTCATCATCGAAAGTGCCTGTTTCGAATGGTTGTACCATCAGTATTCCTTTGCCTTGTTTCATGGCTAGTTGCATCGACTCATTGATGCGTTGACGGGCATCTTGGTCTACTGCCAAGCGGTCGATTACTATTTCAATGTCGTGCACCTTGTAGCGGTCAAGCATTAGATTTTTGGTAAGTTCTTTTACTTCGCCATCAATACGCACACGAAGGTATCCCCATTTTTTTATTTGTTCGAAAAGGTCGCGGTAATGACCTTTTCGGCCTTTGATGATGGGTGCAAGGATGAGTATTTTTTTACCTGTAAATCGATCTAAAATAAGGTTGATAATTTGGTCGTCAGAATACCGAACCATTTTCTCGCCTGTGTTGTAGGAGAATGCATCAGAGGCACGCGCATACAGCAGACGAAGAAAATCGTATATTTCGGTGATGGTACCAACGGTAGACCGAGGGTTTTTATTTACAGTTTTTTGTTCGATAGAGATGACAGGGCTGAGGCCTGTGATTTTATCAACATCAGGTCGTTCCATATTGCCCAAAAATTGGCGAGCATAAGCCGAAAAGCTCTCGATGTATCTGCGTTGCCCTTCGGCATAGATGGTATCGAAGGCTAATGACGATTTGCCGCTGCCGCTGAGGCCAGTGATCACCACGAGTTGGTTTCGAGGGATGGTAACGTCAATATTTTTGAGGTTATGCACCCTTGCACCGCTTACCTCTAAATTATCTATTTCGCTTATCGATTTTGGGTTTTTAACTGATTTCATTTGCTTGGTCTTTCCTCCTTGCTAAAAAAAAGGAAGACAAAGGTAGTAAATTTGGCGAAAAGTTATGAGGCAATAGCAAATAGCCTTCTCCCCTCTCTTTCGAAGAGAGAATTAATGGTAAATGCTTAAATATCTACCACTTACCCATACATTTACATCAAACTCCCAAAACTTTTGGGAGAGTTTGGCGTTATAATGGGTACAGTACAACCCCTCGTGTACTCCGTTACCTCCCATCCCCACATCCGTAAACACTAATAATGGCATCCGTACAAAGGAATAATAGGGTTAGTACTAAGGTATCGTAGGGTCAGTACAAAGGTATCGTAGGGTCAGTACAAAGGTATCGTAGGGTCAGTACAAAGGTATCGTTGGGTCAGTACAAAGGCATCATGGGGTCAGTACAAAGGTATCATGTGGTCCGTACTGAGGTATCGTGAGGTCAGTACAAAGGAATAATGGGGTCCGTATAACAGTATCAGTAGTGGCGTTTTAAAAAGTCCCAAATTGCCACAAAAGGCAAAATAGGCAAAACCCTACCTAATTCCCTTCGCTTCCTCCAAAAAACAAAACACCCCGTTTCGAACTTCGAAACGGGGTGTTTGCTTTATTAGTTAATTTGGTTTTACTGTTTCACCACTCGTTGTGTGTACAGCACATTGTTATCAACATCTAATACCCTCACGAAATAAATTCCGTTTTGGTTCTCTTCAATATTGGTTTTCATT
>CAIWDF010000110.1 GCA_903911435.1 uncultured Bacteroidota bacterium | reverse complement strand
GTATTACAAATTATATTCAAAATATATTACAAAGTAATCATCTTTACCGTGATTGTGTGGTTTTTAAGTTCCCTATACTTTTGTGTCGTGAATTAGTACGTATTTATGCAATCGTATGGATTAACAATAATTTCATTAATAAACTAACTTTCATTATCAACTAAATTTAAAACTAAAAAACATGAACTACTTATTATTAACTTCGAGAAAAAGAGATGACTCTTTTCAAGCCCCAAAAAGGTTGCAAGCAGCCTTTTTGTTGTTTTTTTTGTTTTGTATTTTGTTCTCAATGCAGTCCTGGGCAGCAACTAAAACATGGAACACCACCACAGGCGGTGCATGGACCACGGCTAGTAATTGGAATCCATCCGGAGCTCCTGCAACAGGGGATGATGTAGTAATAAATACGGCACAAAGTGCTAGTATCAGTGCAATGCCATCTATTTCTTTGAATTCGTTGGATGTAAGTGCCACATGTAGAATTGAAGCCGCTGTTTCTGGTAATACTTTGACAATTACAGGCAACTTTACAGTTGGTTCAGCTTGCACCCTTTCACTTGGTAATACGAGTGCGAGAATTGCATTTCTATTAGCATCAACAGCCACCGGAAGTATCAATGGCACGAGTATATTAGATTTTGACGCTGGAAGCACTCAACGCAATTTTACAATATCAGGATCTCTTACAATCGCTCCGGGAGCAGCAATTTCAGACTTAAATGGTGGAACTGGAAGTTATTTTATACTTTCTGCTGGAGCAACACTTAAAATTGGAAACACTTTAGGGATTACAACAACCGGAGCAACCGGAGCTGTTCAAGTAACTGGTACAAGGACTTATACCGCAGGCGCAAATTATGAATATAATGGTACAACTGCGCAAGTTACAGGTAATGGATTAACTCAGAATAGTGCAGCGTCCTTAAAAATAAATAATAACGTTGGTGTAAGTCTTAGTGCTGCAACCACTATCTCTGGGTTGTTAAACATGCAGAGCGGAACCTTGAACATGGGTAATTTTGCTTTATCAGTTGGTTCATTGACAGGGTCTGGAAATCTCACTCATTCTACAGGAACTGCTGGTGCAAAAACACTTACAGTCGGTTCAGACAATACCACTCCTGTGGCCTATACAGGTGTGATAAGTAATGGAACGGCTACCTCGGTCGCCTTGACAAAAACAGGTTCAGGTACTTTAACTTTATCAGGTAATAACACATACACAGGTGTGACTACGATTAGTGCAGGTACAATAAAACTAGGAGCTACAGGTTCTGGGGCCAACTCACCATTAGGAACAACGGCAGGAGCTACCTCGATAACCTCAGGTGGCGTTCTTGATTTGAATGGATATACATTGAGTACTGCAGAACCCTTAACTTTAAGAGGTACAGGTGTTTCAAGCGGAGGAGGCCTTACGAATAGTTCTGCATCAGCTGCAACTTATAGCGGTTTGATTACACTCGGAAGTGCAAGTAGTATAATTACAAATGCAGGTAATATCACTATTTCTAATGTTGGAACTATTTCTGGAGCAAGCTTCAATTTAACAATTGGCGGTTCTGGTAACGGAAGTTTGACAAGTATAATTGGAAATACAACTGGAGGGGTAACAAAAATTGGAACTGGTACATGGACACTATCAGCATCAAACACATATACTGGTGTTACAACCATAAGTGGAGGTGTTTTGAAACTAGGTATCGCGGGAGGGGCCACAAATACTCCACTTGGCACTATTACAGGAAACACTGTGGTGAATGGAGGGACACTTGATTTAGCAGGTTTTACACTTGGTACTTCAGAAGCATTAAATTTGAATGGCACTAATTCAGGAACAGGGGCTTTAATTAACAGCTCAGCAACAGCTGCGACCTATAATGGTCTAATCACTTTAAGTGGCTCTAGCAGCATCATAGCAAATTCGGGCAACATAGTCATTGCGAATACTGGAACAACAACAGGTGCAGGATTTGATTTAACGATTGGTGGTTCAGGTAATGGTTCACTTGCCAGTATTATAGGAACAACTACATCTGGAACTTTGACAAAAACAGGGCTTGGTACTTGGACTTTGAATGGACAAAGTACATATGGAGGCCTTACAACGGTTAGTGGTGGAGTCTTGAAGTTGGGTGCAGCAGGGAACGGTACTAATACTCCGTTGGGAACATCAAATAGTGGAACTATTATTTCGAATGGAGCTTCTCTTGATTTGAATGGATTTACACTTGGAATTTCCGAACCAATTACCATTGGTGGTTCTGGGGCTTCTGGAATAGGAGCAATAACCAATAGTTCTGGAACAGCAGTATATTATTCCGGCTTGTTGACATTAGGAGGTTCTAGTTCCATCGTTGTTAATTATGGTGCCATCTATTTTACAAATACGGGAACCATCACAGGTCCTACTTTCGACCTTACATTAGACGGTAGTACAACTTCTACTGTGAGTTCTATTGCAAGTGTTATAGGAACCACATCAGGGAAAACAATAAAAAATGGAGCAGGATATTGGACACTTTCAAATGCAAATACATTCACAGGTGGTGTGATTTTAAATGCTGGAAAACTGAATATTAATAATTCTTCTGCACTAGGAACAGAAGTCGGAACATTTACAATAAATGGAGGAGAAATAGATAATATTTCCACTTCTGACATCACCACGCTGAATTATCCAATCATAATCAACAATAGCTTCGATTACGTTGGGGCTGCTTCAAGGATATTGGATTTTGGAACAGGAAATGTTACTATCAATAATGATGTCACAGTGAATGTTTCAGCGGGTACGCTTACGATCGGTGGTGCAATTTCTGGTTCAACTTATAATTTTGTTAAAGGGTCGAACGGAGACTTGAATTTCGGAAGTAATCATGTTTCTCTAAACTCTTTCACTATTGACCAAGGGCCTTTTACGTCCACATCTGGCATTTTTAACCTGGCAGGAGATTTTACAGATAATGGAGACTTTATACATAATGGAGGTACAGTAATTTTTAATGGTTCAGTCCCTCAGTTAATTGGTGGAGGAAATTCGCCAAGTTTTAATGTCTTAAAAATAAACAATACTAATGGTGTTTCTTTAAATCAAACTGTTTCAGTTGAAACTTTAACCATTGGAGATTTGGTTTCAACTAGTTTGTTTATAGATGCAGGATATCAAGTAACATCGACAGGAACTATAAACCTAACTTCAGGAATCTTTAAATTAGGAGCTGGAGTTGGGACTGATTTCCCAGCCTTCACTACCATAAATATTGCAAGTGGAACCACAGTGGAATATGCTGCAGAAGCAAGTCAAACAATAAAAGGAACTACATATAGCAATCTAAAGATAAGCGGAAATGGAAATAATTCCAAAACAGCTGATGCCGATATTACAGTTAATAAAACATTGAGTTTACTAAGCGAAAATGCTTCTTCAACTCAAGGAGCAATCGAAATGGCAGCTTATACATTAAACATGGGCGCATCTTCGACAACTAGTGGAAACGGGGATGTAACAGGACAGGTGAAACGGGAACATACTTTTGCAAATAATCAAGTTTATAGTTTCGGTAGCCAGTTTACAAATTTAAATTTCTTAAGTACAGGAGGAACAAAACCAACATGGATTACATGTAAAATAGTAATTGGAACAGTTCCTTCATGGAGAACGTTCGCAGTAGCCAGAACCTACTCATGGGCTTGTTCGGATGCAACAACCACAAATCAGGTAATTATGAATTTACGATACCTCGATTCTGAACTTGACGCATCAGAACCGGATGATGCCAAATTAGTTATTTGGGATGCTCATAACGGTTATCCTTATACAACAAATCATCCGCATGGAAAAACTAATTATAATTCATCAAATAATTGGCTAGGAATTTCTGGATTATCGATTGGCTATATTGCAAAAGCAGTAATAGATAACAAACAGTACGGACTAAGTTACAGTAATAAAGTCTTCAATACTTGGATAGGTGAAGATTTAATTTTCCCGACAAGATGGGATGTTGTTCAGAACTGGTCTGCCGGCCATGTACCTTTAAGTACAGACAATGTGATAATTCCGGCTGGTTGTCCCGCTTATCCTTTATTAACGCTTAATGTTGAAGTTGCAACTCTCGAAATTGATGTAGAAGCTTCTATGTCCGCAGATTCATATAATATCACCATAAACGGTTCGACTGGAGCATGGTATAATGATGGAACATTTGATGCAGGAACTGGCACCGTAATCTTTTCAAACGGTATCTCTTCAAACATTGCATCTATTACAGGAAAAACGGCTTTTTATAATCTTCATGTAAATCCAAATACAAAGGTTCAGCCTCAGGAAGGTACCATAACACAAATTGCTGCGGCATTAACAGCAGATGTTACAAGTATGCTTGAATTTGCTCCAACAAATAATCTTGTAGAATTTAATGGTAACATTGCACAAATAATAATACAGGCGAATGGTGCTGTTGAAGGTTACCATGACTTAATTTTTAGTGGTTCGGGAGATAAATCCTGGGTAGGAACAATTACAATTCGGGCAGATTATGAAAATAATTGTTCTGGAACAATTACACCAGGAGATGTTGAATGGAAAGGAGAAATTGGAGAAGCTGATGTGGAATTTATTGGTGGTTTATACCCTACACCTTTCCATAATCTTACCATTAATAACACGTTGGGGTGTGCGTTGGGAAATGACATTTCGATAAGTAATACCTTATCATTATCGAATGGTTCGCTTGATGTAAGAACTTTCAACCTTACTTTTGGTGATACAGCAACAACTATTTTGGGCACCCATAATTCTTCAAACATGATAATAGCTGATGGAGGAGGAGAGGTTCGTAAAAATGCAACAACTGCTGAACAAGCAAGTTTTACTTTCCCAATCGGAGATGGAACATTTAGTAATAATGGTGTAGAATATTCTCCAATCACTATCAATGCTGCTGAAGGAACTTATGCAGGGTATATAGGGGTAAAGGTGGTAAACACTAAACATCCAGCAAATGCTGATATTCGCAATTATTTAAATCGTTATTGGGCAATAAATATGTCAGGAATAGATTATCCAGTATACGATATTAATGCTACTTATCTTGCTTCTGATGTTTCAGGTTCTGATGATACTATTTCCTCATCTGTTTATGCTGGAGGTTTGCCTTGGGTTAAATATTCTGATGCAAACTCTAGCTCAAAAGAACTTTCTATAAGCGGTTTAAGTATTACAGCATTAGATTTAAGTGGAATCAACAAAAAAGATCCAACTGTAAATGTTTTGGGTGGTGGTGTTACTATTTGTCAATCTTCTTCCGTACATTTAACAACAATTGTAACTTCAGAAACTGATTTAGCATATATTTGGTCAACATCAGAATCTTCTTCAAACATTCATGTTTCACCTTCAACAACCACGTCTTACACCGTGACGGTTATTGATGCGAATGGAATAAGTGCAACTTCAACTGCAACTATTGCAGTCATTCCTCCTCCTACTACAGCAAATGCAGGAAGTAATCAAACCATTTGTGTTTCAGGAACAACATTAGCTGCTAATACTCCAAGTGAAGGTGCTGGAAGTTGGAGTGTTTACAGTGGTCCAAGTACAAACATCAGTCAGATAAGCGATGTTAACGACCCAGCTTCTGGGTTCATACCTGATGGAGGGGCAGGAGTTTATCAACTTCGTTGGACAATAAGCAATTCTCCTTGTTCATCAAATGGTTCGAATGTAACTATTACTGTTCAAAATTCAGGTACTTGGTATGGGGTAAATTCTGATTGGTTTGACACTGATAATTGGTGTGGTGGAATTCCAACATCAACCACTAATGTGGTAATTCAATCAGGTGTTGCCAACATGCCAAGTATTACTACAACTGGAGCACAATGCCAAAACTTAACGATTAATTCAGATGCTAGTATAACGATGAATGGTGCTAGTTCGTTATCATTAGCAGCGAATTTATATAGATATGGAACATTCAATTCTGGTGGAGGACTTGTTTCGTTTGACGGAAGCTCAATGCAGTATTTAACAGGTCAAACAACATTCGATAATGTTTATTTGAATAATGCTTCCGGGTTAACGCTAAATAGCAATATCATCATCAATAATGTTTTGAAATTAGATGTCGGTAATCTTTTAACTGGAAGCAACCTTGTGCAAATTGAGGAAAATGCTTACGTCTTTGGTTTGGGTGGTTTTGTTGATGGGAAATTGAAACAGTATTTACCTGCTGGATTTGGAGTTTCAGCATATTACCCCATCGGTAAAGGAATTAATTCTGAACCTTTAGATTTGTTTTTCAATAGCGTTTCAACAGGTGGTTACGCAACAGCTTCTACTACAGACGGAGACCATGCACAATTAGCTACTTCGGGTTACAACGCCAACCAAACGGTTAATCGTTCTTGGACATTAACCAACGAGGGCATTAGTTTCGATAAATTTTCACTCGGATTGTCATTTCAATTAGATGACAAGGATGCTGGATTTGTCGATGAGTATGCAACAGCAAAAGTATACAATGCTAGTAGTTGGACCGATTTATCCACAGGATACAATTCCACAAATTATCATTCCGTAAGTGATATTACTAGTTTTGGCGACTTCCAAATAGGCACTATTAATCCAACACCAAGTTTGTATTGGATATCTCCAACACAAGGTGCGCAAAATCAAACATTAGATGTAGTATTTAATGGAGCACGATTTATTGAAGGTGCAACAAGTGTGAACGTTGGTGCAGGAATTACCGTTAATTCTTTAACAATTTCTTCTAGTACAGAAATGACAGCAAACCTTAGTATTTCTCCTTCTACAACTTTAGGAATCAGACCTTTTTCAGTTACAAATTCAAGTCCTGAAGGTGGTACTAGCGAAACGGTAAACTTTAATGTAGGCGGAGCTACTCCAATACCTAATTTTGTAGCAAGTTCTCTAGTTATTAGTTGTAATTCAATTGGAACAACAACCTTCCACAATTTATCAAGTTTCGCTACTAATTATTTCTGGAACTTTGGTTCGGGAGCATCACCAGCTACAGCAAATGGAAGTGGACCATATACCGTGAGTTATTCTACAACAGGATTGAAAACTGTAAAATTGGTAGTAAGTAATGGAGTGGCAAGCGACTCTTTAATTATTCCAAACTATATTAGTGTAAGTGCTAATGTACCATCTGCTCCAAGTTCCATCGCAGGACCTGTTGCTTTGTGTTCTTTATTAGAAACTAATATTACCTATTACTGCTCTTCAGTAACAGGAGCAATAAGCTACACTTGGAACATTCCTTCTGGAGTAACTTATGTTTCTGGGCAAGGAACTACTGCCTTAACTATTAATCCGTCTTCTGCATTCTCAACAGGAATTTTATCAATAGTTGCAAATAACGAATGTGGTTCAAGCACAAATAATGCTAGTATTCACTTATCAGCATCTGCACCTGCATTGACAGGCGTTATAACTGGACCTTCTGTTGTTTGTGGAATCACTACCGCAAATTATTCGGTAACTCCTATTGCTGGATCTAGTTCATACAATTGGACAGTGCCAAACGGTGTTCAAATCACTTCTGGTCAAGGAACATCAGCAATATTGACAAATGTGGCTGCTGGTACAATTTCTGGAAACATTACCGTACAAGCTACAAATACTTGCGGAGTAAGTGCTTTATTGAGTATTCCGATCACTAAAAAACCTATGGTACCAACAGCTATTCAAGGTCCTGTTTCTTTGTGTGGTGCAACCACTGCAAATTATACGACCACTTCTTTTGGTTCTAATTCGTTTACATGGACACTTCCTGCTGGAATTGCCATGGCTAGTGGAACTGGTACAAGTAGTATAAATGTGAACATTGCATCCTCTTTCGTGGCTGGTAGTATCAAAGCAACTGCAATTAATACTTGCGGAAGTACATCTAGTAATGCAATAACTGTTTATGGAAAAGCCCCAGGTATTACAACCGCTATCTCTGGTCCTGTGAATATCTGTGGATTATCAACCATAACCTACACTGCAACTGGTGTTTTGGGTGCTACTTCATACAATTGGACTTTACCTGCTGGTTTAGTTTACTTGTCTAGTTCAGTCAATAGCATCACTGTTCAAAATGTTAGTTACACAAGTGGTAGTATTTCTGTGCGTGCTGTTAATGAATGCGGAACGGGAGGTATAAAAACCTTGGCTTTGACCGAAACACCAACCACACCAAGTGTTATTTCTGGACCTACTGTTACATGCGGTTTGACTTCGGCTACGTATTCTATCGCTCCTGTTACTGGTGCGTTAACCAACGGATATGTGTGGACTGTGCCTACCACCGCAACCATTTTTTCTGGTCAAGGAACAACAAGCATAGTGGTTAATTTCTCCACCCCTATGGTGGGTACCATCAGTGTGAAAGCTGATAATGGATGTGCTTATAGTGTAATAAGAACATTAGCTGTAGGTAAAGTACCCACAGTACCAGGTGCAATTACTGGTTCGGCTGTGGTTTGCAGTTTAGGAACATTCAATTATTCTATTACTCCTGTAAGCGGTGCAAACTACTATGCTTGGTCTTTACCATCATGCATGACTTATGTTTCTGGACAAGGTACTTCAAGCATCACTGTAAATGTTATTACAAAACCAACAGCTGCAGTACAATTAAAAGTGCTTGCTCAAAATAGTTGTGGTAACAGTGCTACTCAGGTGAAAGTGATTAGTGCTTGTGCTAGTCCTGATGAGATGGTGAATGAAACAAAATCTTCGTTCTTGTTGTATCCTAATCCTGCTTCTACCGAGATAACCGTGGATTTGAATTTGGATACTGATCAGGAAATAATGGAGGAAATAATAGATATACTTGGAAATGTTGTAGCAAACCAGAAAACATTTGTGAATGCTGGTAACTCTTCCATTAAACTTAATGTAGAACAATTGAGTAAAGGAATCTACTTTGTGAGATTAGTAAATTCCGATTCAAGAGTTTTATATACAGAGAGGGTGATTAAAGAGTAGGGCGATTAATGAAAGGTTAGAACCCCGCGTTATCATTTGATAATGGCGGGGTTTTAATTTTTATAAATGTTCTAGTATACTCCATCAAATCAAAAGCCAACATTTTCTGAACAATAATTTCTATTATTTTCCGTTTACTTAACAGTATTTTTAAGTTACTTTGGCGTGTGAAAGTCAAGATAGTTACACTTTTTTGTTTAATCATTATTTTTAGTTCTCCTAGTTATGCTCAACCTGGAGGAAACACTCCGTACCAGTTTCTCAATCTCCCAATCTCAGCACGTGTTACCGCTTTGGGCGGCAATCTCATTTCAGTGCGAGATAACGACTTGAATGTGGCGCTTCACAATCCATCGTTGCTCACCGATTCGATGAACAATAACGTGGCGCTTAGTTTTATCAATTATTTTGCTGGTGTAAAATATGGTTATGCTGCACTAGGCAAGCATTTGAAAAAAGGCGGTAATTGCAGCGCTGGGCTTTATTACCTCGATTAT
>CAIWDF010000109.1 GCA_903911435.1 uncultured Bacteroidota bacterium | reverse complement strand
ATTCGCCAATCGTTATACCCACCGTAGTTTAGTCCGTTGACAGTGGTAATCCACGTTTGTGCAGCAGTAAAAGTCATCCTATCAGTTTTTACAGGTGCTGTATTTGTGTTGTTAGGACTGCTCATCCAAGTTAATCCTGTATTGTTGTCGTATACAGTTTTAGTGTCAGTACTCAAAACGTAATTAGAAGGGTGGAACGAATACTGAGCATCTTGTCCAAAAAATGTTTGCCCACTTGGAGGACAGGTTATCTCACCTGTAGAACTGTAGCATTTTATTTGCCCTGCATCCACCACACTATAGTTTAAGGTTTGTGCAAAACCGTTGATGGTAAGCATAAAGACCACCGAAATCATGTTTAATTTTACTTTTGTTTTCATCAATTGAAATTTTGTTGTTTTATAATTTGCAAAAGTGGCAGATATTTAAAAAGAATAAGTTATGTAATTTTGTTTAAATGTTATAATATTAGGTAGCGTATGTTTTTTAGAAAAGTAAGCTTGAATACCATACTATGAATATCTTATCTTCAAATCGAATTGTTTTTTAATAAAAAAATCTGTCTTTCTTTGCATTGCCAAATGTTGGTATATTTTTGGTTACGGTTTATTTAGTTGTTTTGATGCCGAGTTGTTTGCCAAGTTTTTCATATTCCATGTCGTTGGGTTCCCATAATTCTACTTTGTTTCCTTCTACATCGATAATGTGAACAAACTTTCCATATTCTACACTTTCTATTTTGTCGGTTATTGTGACACTGTCTTTTTTTAGTTGGTCAACAAGGGCTTCTATATTTTCAACACGGTAATTAATCATAAAGTCTTTGGTTGAAGGTTCAAAATATTTTGTGGTTTCTGCAAACGGACTCCATTGAGTAAACCCTTTTTTTGTAGTATCTGCCCCTTGGCGCCATTCGAAAACTGTTCCATATTGATTGGTAACAAGTCCTAGATGATTTTGATACCAATCTTTCATTTTTTTAGGGTCTTTGCATTTAAAAAAGATACCACCAATGCCTGTGACTTTTTTCATTTTGGGTTCATTGTTGATTTGCGGTGTAGTGATGGTTTTAAACGCAAACCCCATGCAGAAAGATGCTGCGATGGCTAAAGTGATGAACATTGTTTTTTTCATGTGGTAATGTGTTTTATTTATTTTATGCTAGTTGCAAATATTCATGAATTAACTCATAGTCATTTCTAGCTTCATCATGATGTCGGTTTGTTCATCGTCACCCAATTTGAAAATATGTTTATCAAATTCCAGGAAACCGTTTTTTTTGTAGAACTTAATTGCTCTAGGGTTTTCTTCCCAAACTCCTAACCATATGTAATGAACTTTTTTTTGTTTTGCTATTTGAAGAGCCTTGTCGAATAGGAGTTGTCCAACATCTTTTCCATGAAACACCTTTAATACATAAATGCGTTCTATTTCAAGTGCTATATTATCTTTTAGTTCTGTTTGCGAAGTCCCTGTATTTATTTTTAAATAACCTATCGTTTTGTAGTCCAATTTTGCTAAATAAAATTCGGAAAAGGGATTGGTTAGTTCAGTGGATAATTGAGCATCACTAAAACCTTCATCCAAATACTTCTGCATATTTTCTGTCGTGTTACTTTCGGCAAAGGTTTCATAAAATGTTTGCTTGCCTATAGTTTGCAGATCTTCCACATCGAATATTGTGGCTTTATGAATCTTTATTTTATCCAATTTGAATTTCGTTTTTTATTTCATAACAAACTGGGCTTATTTACTTACAATTATTTTTTGTGTTGTGGTGCTTTGAGTGGTGATAAGATGAACTATATACACACCATTTTCGTTCAATACAACGTTTGTTGATTTCTGCCGCACATGTGTTTTAAGTATTTCTTGTCCGAGTAGGTTGGTAATACTAATTGTTGCGTTGTCGGTTGGTGATGTAATCGTAAATAGACCATTTGATGGATTTGGGTAAACTTCGAATAATGGAGATGAAACGGTTTCCAATGCGTTGGTTGTCATCCCAAAAATGTTTTCAAAATCAGAGGCATATTGATATTCACTAGCACAAGTACTTACCGCATCCCAATTGATTGACCATGTCATCATTCCTCTTAACGTTGGATAACCACTTACGTTTGATAACACATATGTACCAGGTTGAGGTCCATTTCCTCTTAAATAATTGATTGCTGATATTACTGTAGCCGAATCGACAAAACCACCACCTGCTGCACTTGTGCAAGCTGGTAACCCTACTGCTACTTTACTGGCAGGCAATCCTGCAAAATTTCCACCAGAGGTGTTGAATCCGTGTATCAGGGCTTCCGTCATAGCTATTATAAAATCAGCAGTGCCTTGTGTATAAATACTTCCATCAATTCCAAACATCGAACCACTGTTGTAAAGCTGAACTTGCAAAACATCTAACGAATCTCTTAATGCATCAATAATAGGAAGGTAACCTCCCCAAATGCTTCCGAAACCCGATTGACCACCTTGTACATAAGCTGTTTCAGGAGCCATGGTGAGTAAAAGTTTTTGAGTGTGCGAGGAACGATAGTTTGCCATTATTTGTTTTATAGCATCTATTAAATTGAGTTGTGCAACATTGGTTGGAGCGGAGATGGTACCACCGCTTATCAATATAGAGTTTCCATTTTCGATGTCGATATCAACGCCATCAAATCCATAGGTGTTGAGAATCGAAGTCATGGTAGTTACAAACGCATTTTTATTTACTGTCGTACTTAAGTCGATGCTGGTGGTGGCTCCTCCAATGCTTAGTAACACTTTTTTTCCTTGGCTTTGTAATGTTTGTACTTTCGTGATAAACGCACTCTGTGTAATTACATCAGGAACAAAAATCATATTCATATCCGATGCAGATGTAGGCACAGCGAAAGCTATTTCAATAACATTATAACGACTATCAATAGCATCCAATTGAATATAGGGTGCATTAATATCTGTCCAATTGTGCCAATAGCCTATTAATGCAGGATTAGGTATTTGCGATTTACCAATTGTAATTGCAAAACTCATAACAATAAGTGTATAGATTTTTTTCATGCTGTTGCTTTTTTATTTTACTTTTATAATTCCAATGTATGTTTAAACAAAGTTTCGTTTACCGATAGTTCTTTATATTCATATCTCATTTCAGCTTCATCGTTGTCGCCTGTAGCATCTTTTCCTTTTATTCGTTTCACCGTATAGGCTTCTAATAGTTCATCATCAAAAGGACGAATCAACTCATTCACTTTTTGCTTGTCGGATTCGGTAGTGCATTCCATCAACCAATCGTTTTGTTTGTCTTTAGGCAATATCACTGGCATGCGTGGGCCTTCTAACTTTGGGTTGTTGTGTATTCGTGTTAACGTTTTATTACCAACCGTGGTAACAATAGTACAGGTATTTATTATTTCTCCCGTTTCTTTGTTCACCCACTCGTCCCACAAACCTGCAATTGATAATGGCGAGCCATCTTTCATGGCAATGTGATACGGAAATGTTTTGCCGTGAGCATGATGATGTTCGTAAAAAGCATCAAGATAGATGAGGCACCGTTTGTTTTTTGCAGAAGTGCGAAACGATGACTTTTCGAATATCGATTCACCGCGAGCATTCAAGGTTTGGTTCCACATGAGTTGTGCTTGTTTTGTATCCTTTACCCAATGCGGAATTAAGCCCCAAATAAAGGCTTGTGGTGTATAGGGTTGCTCGTTGGTGAACACCATTAATTGGGGATGCGCGAAACCCGAAACACAATAATGTTTTTCGAAATTATTGCTAAACACTTTTAGTTGTCGCTCCAATTCGGCTATCATTGCAGGGTCGTCTCTGCGGTGTTTAGCATATTTTAGGGCCGTTAGTAATCCCGATTTAGTATCGTAGCACATTTATTTCTTGTTTCTTCCCAGTTCCTGCGGCAATTTCGAATCGTAAATACTCAAAACAAAACGAAACCCTAGCGTGTAAAGATAATCTTTTTATTTTTTTCTTTTAAGACTTGTTGTGATGGCCTGACACTAATTGGTTGTTGGTGTTTGATAAATTCGATTGGGTCAGCTGTATTATTTTAAAACTACTTTCTTGTTGTTACCGTATTTCGTTTCTCTTCTAACTGTGCAGCTCAATTCTCTATTATCGGTTGGTGAATGGAAAGAAGAAACTGTTTTTTTTCTTTCTTCTGTAAAAACGCTTCTTGGGCAGATAGGTAGCAATAATTAACACTACTCTTAAGAAACGATAGGACATCCAGTTCAGAAGGTCAGTGAACATTCCCTTTCTTTCTTCGATAGTTTTTAAGGTAATATGTTCGCATTGCTCTATAATGTTGTATAAATGCAAGGTGAGGTTTTCAGAAAACCCGGCAGCTTCTATATCAGCATTTAATTCTATACTTCCATACGAGCTCAGATGATTCAGATTAAACGAACCTATAGTGGTCAATTTTTTGTCAACCACCGCCACTTTGCCATGCAGCACCGATTGATTCCATTCATACAATTCGATATTGTATTGCAGAAGTGATGTATAAAGGAAACCTGTTGCCCGTTTTATAAGAGGCAAATCAGAAATGCCAGATAAGATGAGTTTGATTTTTACTCCCCTTTGCGATGCGGTCTTGAGTACTCTTGTAAATTTCCGTCCGGGCAAAAAATAACTCCCCACAATAATTACTTCCTCTTCTGATTTCCTGATGGCCTGTATATAGGATTTACTGATATTGTTTTTGCGTTTTACCCAGTCGTTTTGCAGAATACGCACAGCAGCCGGCTGCACAGAGCGAAGCAAGTAATTGTTTTTTTTTCGGCCTTTCCTTTTCTTTTTGTAATAAATGGCCGTACATAAGTGTTGCAGATGCACGGCTATTTCGGTGCTTTCTATCTCTACTGCATAATCCAGCCAAGCTTTTTCTTTTTCCGAACCGTGATACCTATCCCCGATGTTAATGCCTCCTATCAGCGAAATGTGACTGTCAGCCACCACTATTTTATGATGCAGTCTTCTTCCTATATAAAAGTTGTTGGTAGATAAAAAAGGAGAGAAAAAACGAATAGAAATACCGCAGGCGGTGAACTCTTTTATAAATTTATTGGAAAAAGAGGAAGACCCATAGCCGTCAAGTAAAATATGGATTTTAACATTTCTGGAGGCAGCGGCTTTTAGCAAATCAGCTATTTTTATACCTGTCGAATCATTTTCGAAAATATAGGTTTGAATATGAATTTCGGTTTTGGCCGCGGCAATTAGCGAAGCTAGTCTGTTAAAATAATCTTCACCGCTATGCACCAATTCAAGATATTCGTTCATCAGCGCATCATTCCCTACGTTATTTACTTCCTCTTTTTTTGCAGCCATTCTTTACGGAAATAGTTTTGATTCTAATGCACGAAACTACTTGTTTATTTTTTCTCCTTTTTTATTTATTTGAAAAGGTTCATAGTCGATTGAAACGGTAGCTTCTCCATTCTTAAAATCATAGGCCTCCAAATATATTAAAGGGATTACTACTTTCCCTGTAGAGTCAATATAACCATACTTCGAATTTAGTTTTACACATGCTAAACCTTCCGAAAATTCAGATGCATGGTCGTAGTTAATTGGGATGATTTCGTTCCCTGTTTTATTGATAAATCCCTGCTTTTCGTTTAATTTAACTAAAGCAAGACCAGCAACAAAGTTACTGGCTTCATTGTATTTTACAGGTATCACTACTTTGCCTTGTTTGTTGATAAAACCATGTTTCCCATAAGGTCCAAACTTCGGATCCCAATTGTTACCTACTCTTACACTCGCCAATCCTTCATGGAAAGGATAAATATTATCATATATAAGAGGAACCACTTCTATGCCATTAGAATCAATAAATCCCCATTTGCCACCATAATAGACATCTCCATCCCAATTGCCTCCTTTGCCAACTCTTGCCATGCCTTCAACATATTTGTCAGTAAAATCATATTTCTTATTCTGAGCAAATATGACTGAATTGAAAATTATAAAAGCCACTAAAATCAAAATTCTTTTCATCTCTCTATTTTTTATTTTATTTTTTTGCCATACTGTTTATTTGTGCCGTTGTTGGTGTTTTCACCAACAACTTTTATAGTTACATCGTATTATAATTTTTTTTTTCGAACCTTTGTTGGTGAAAAACACCAACAAAGGCGGACAGAAAGCACTAACACCTGCTAAACCCCAAAACATTTTCTTATTCCTTCATAAACTTTTGTTGTTCTGTCCAGCCATCACCTATTGCTTTCAGCATATACATGCCCGGAGGCAAGGCGCTAATGTCGGTTTCGGTTTCTGGGGTGTTTATTTCTTTTTGCAACAGTAGTTCGCCAAGTAGGGAGTAGAGTTCTATTTTTATGGCTTTATGGTCTTGGCTTTTGATTACTATTTTATCGGTGGCCGGATTTGGAAACAACTCAAAATAGTTGCTTGCTGGGTTTAGTTGGGGTAGGGAAGTAGCTATGTCGCAGATGCAGCGAACGGCAAAACCTGAGTTTACATTGAAGTAATAAGTAGTGGCCAGTGTGGTGTCGTAAGTAAGCAACATGGCCCAGCGCAAACTGCCCCCGTTGGCTGTTGACGACCACCAGTGGCCAAAGAAACCCATGTAATTAAAGGGGCCGCTGTCGTATCGGTCTCCTCCGGGAAGGCCGGTGAATCCGCTGCTGTTAGTTGCTCCCATGTTTGGGAAGTTCCAGCCCGTAACCGATTTCATTTTACCTCCTGCCACATTGGTTCCGCCCAGATACATGCGGAGTACTATCCAGTCGTTATCCACTGGCACATGCCAGTTGGCTGGACACAAGTTAGGCACCGCATACCAGTTGTAAATGGCTCCGTAAGTAGCCGAAAAATTAAGCGAGTCGTTATTGTAATAAGCCCGGGCACCGGTGGTGAGCAGGCTCCAGGTGTTATCGTTCGTAATGTTTGGAATAGGCAAACCGTTGTTATAATGGGTTACTTTCAGGTTTTCTTTCATCCATAGTTGTGTGCCTATGGCTATGGTGTTATACACATTGCCGTCTATGTCGGTTACGGTTTGCGCTCTGCTACCCATGCTTAGCAAGGACAATAAGAGTAAGCTGAAAATGGTTTTGTTCATGAGTTCGATCGGATGTATGAAGATAAGGTCAACATTAATGGCTGTAAAGTTACTTTATTTTCAATGCTTTTTCTATATATGCGTTATCGGTGTTTGCATAATACATTTTTTTACTTTTCACTACCCATGGTGGCGAGACGCCACCTAATAATAGGCACGAGCGAAACACGCTCGCGAGCGGGAGGACTAAATTATTTCTTTATGTTTGTTGTAAATCATTTGACAAACTTTATCCATTGCTTTAAAAATAGTAGTGTCAAAATTTGAAGCATTTGTAAGGCTAGTTAACGTGGTAACGGCATTATATAAGGTAACGTTGTCTTGTTGTGCAATACGTTCAATTAAATTAATTTTATTACTTCCTTTTGGAGAATCTGAAACGATTACTTCTTTGGTATTCGTGTCTATTGCAAATAATAAATCCTTTTTCATTCCTATTTAATTTAGTTGATCAGCTATTTATGTAAATGGCATCTGCCATTAGAATTAGTTGTCATGTTTTTACATCTCGTGCCTTTTTTTGTTATGCCTGTGCATTGGCTTGATGTGGTTGAAGTGCCATTACTTGAAGAATGAGATTTAGGCGAATGTGATATGCTGGTATTGCCATCGCAACAATTATTACCTACTTTTTTATTATGTATTTTACAATAGCAACTATTTGATTTACTACGATTGCATTTTTGACAAAGTAATTGAATATTTGAGGCATCAGTAATACCTCCACAAGAATAGGGTATAATATGGTCGTATTCTAAACTTTGAGAACTGCCGCAACATTGGCATATTCCACCGTCTCTTGTATAAACAATCTTTTTAGTAGTTTTTGAAATATACCGACTCTGTGAAAAACAACATATACTGAATAGAAGTAGTGATAAGAGCAAATACTTTTTTTTCATTGTTTTATGCTTAGTCGTTTATTGTTAGTCCCCCTCCTCGCCATCGTTTGCAACGAGGGCGCAAGGAGTTCTAAATTCTATTCCGTATATTTCCCTAGTTCGTCACCCCGCAAACGCGAGCGTGTTCCCGCAAACGCGAGCGTGTTTCGCTCGTGTTTCTTATCCTGTGGCGTCCCGCCACATTTTTTTACTTTTCACTACCCATGGTGGCGAGACGCCACCTAATAATAGGCACGAGCGAAACACGCTCGCGCCAGCGGGTGCGAGGGGTTTGCAGGTGAAAAAACACCTGCAAGGGCTGGAAAAAATGCGTTTGTAACCCATTCCCTTTCTTAACTATTATTGTATGATTATCTTTCTATTCACTACATTCTTCTTTTCATCTGTAATGTTTACAAAATAAATACCCGCTTTCATTTCTCCTTTTTCAAGGGTACACTGCTTTCCGGAGAACGTTAGGGTTTTTATTTCTTTACCTAAAACATCGGTTATTTTTATAGTGGTGTTGCGTTGTTCTCCGTGAAAAGAAATTATAGTCTGCGAAGTAAAAGGATTTGGAGAAATAGTGATTGAATTATCTAATGTGTTTTCAGTAAGGCCAACCGTAGTTACACTATAACATGAAGAAGTATCCATACACCCATTTTGTGTTACAATAACAGAATAAGTCCCATCTGATGTTGCCGAATAATTTTGGCTAATTGCACCGCTTATCGGGGAGTTACCTGTATTGCAGTATAGCCATTGATAAAAAGCATTTGAAGCATTTGCAGTTAGTAGTAATCCATTTTGCACAACTGAAGTATCCACAAGATTTACTGTTACAAGCACAGTATCTCTGGAAATACATTGCCCGGGACCAGTAACTGACAAGAAATAACTAGTTGTATTAGTTGGATTGACAGTTACGGAGTCATAAGTACTTAAGGTATTTGTACCGTCCATCCAATTATAAATGTAACCTGTTCCAAGAGGAGTACTTAATGTTAACGACTGGTTGGCACAAATTGATGTATCGCCATTTGTACCTAACAAAGGATATGGCTTTACTAGTAAGTTACGTGAATTAGAAGATAGTCCGCAGAAATTTGTTGCCTGTATGGTCAATAAAAAATTTCCTGTTGTTTGACCAATTACATCAATATCTGTGTAAGTCGAATTCAGCAGAATGCCATTGCCATTATTGCTGCTCCATACTCCTGATGTCAGCCCTGTTTGAGCTGGAATATAGTAATGTGCAGTATCTCCAGCACAAATTGTTGATGGACCCGCTATTGGTACGGCAGGAGGAGCAAGGACAATTACAGTAGTTAGAGGCGACCAAGGCCCTACACATCCGTTGTTGGTTTCTTGAACCGAAAACGTATAACTGCCTGGAATGAAATTAAAGGCATAACCACAATTATCTGAATTTCCTCCCATTGGTGATTGAAACGGAAGTCCTCCGTTAAAGCCACTTATAGACCATAAATAGGTGGAGTTATTAGAATAATTATACGGAGAAAACATCGGAAAAATAGAAACACCCATACACGCCGTATCAGCAGGTATAAAGGTAGAATAATCATAACAGGTAATGGTGGGCCCAACAGCGTGGGTAGCACCAATCGTCACTCTGATAAGGCCGCCAAGCGCATTGTCTGGTTGTGTTGTATTGGTAGCAATTGTTCGCATATAATATTCTCCGGAGGATATACCATAATAACTAAGAGAATCTGCGCATGGTACATGAATAGACATGATAGTATCATGAGTGGCTGCCACCTCACCCAATATTCCATTTGACCCGATTTGTGCAAAATTCAAACTGCTCAACAATTGAGTCTTAAAAATATTACCAGAATTATATACCGCTCCTGTTCCTGTAGAATCAAACGTATTGATGCCAACTGAAATGGTTGTGTTTTGTCCAAGAGGATTCACAAAACAATCGGTTACACAAAAATCGATGTCTGTATTATTATTGGTTTCTATATCACATTGCCCTATACAAAACGGTCCCCAAGGGGTACCTATAGCAACAGGATTAGTTGATACCACCCTGATAAAATAATTGCATCCAGGCGTAACATTAGGCATAATACCCGATACTGAACCAGGTTGAAAAGGTGGAAGCGAGGAAGAGTAGGTATTTGAATTAAGCATGCTGTTAATTACTGTTGGCATAACTGGAAAAACACCATTTGAGTCGGAAAGCTGAGCTATATAAGTATTGGAACTATATGCTCCTGTTGACCAAAAGGGAACATCTATGGCACTGCCAATACAGACGGAATTGGTATCAGTTGTAACAATAGGCTGCAGCGTTGCAATATTGTTAGAACAAACAATTATACTAAAGCAAGCACTTGCAACCCCCGTTATAGTAGGGAATGGGCTTGTCCGGTTAATTCTGATTTTATAACAGTTTCCTGCTGCCACCGAATTGGGTAGTTGTATGGAAATGACACCACTCGTTTGAGGGTAATAAACATTGAAAACCCAGGCATTTGTTCCGGGAAAAGTACCGGAAGAATTTGATAACTGTATAGTATAACTGCCGTCGCACAGCGTGTCGGAAAGGTGCCAGTAAATATAGATATAATTACCCTGACATACAGGATTAGGCACTACACTGTCCACTGAGCATGTTATAGGCCCTCCAACGGTTCCTGCACTTGCCACAATATCCACATCATCAATAGAGAATGATTCGTTGGACGGAGGAGTGCCGTTACCGTTTACCCATCTGAATCCGAAACGAACATTGGTTTGATTGCTGAAAACAGGATCAGTAATGTTTTCGTATTGCCATTTATATTTGTTGTTGTATTGGGGTTGTCCGGTTTGTACCCATGGCCCTCCGTTTATACTGTAATATACCTCTCCATAAGCCGTTGAACTGCCTTCGCAGAGGTAGAAAAACATTAACTGTACACTATCCATACCTAAGGTGCAAATTCCATTGGTGAGTTCAGTGAAATTGTCCGACGGGTTGGTCGCGTCATAATTGGCGTTAGTAATACCTGAAAATGAATCGTAAATATGGAGGTATTTGCTATGTGGAGCAAATGAAATATTGCCATTATAAGTACTGTCCTCACTCATTGTATTGACGTATGTAGGAGCACCACTAAAGTTACTTGTTATAACCCACCTATTATTTCCAATAGAAGTAGAT
>CAIWDF010000108.1 GCA_903911435.1 uncultured Bacteroidota bacterium | reverse complement strand
GATAATACAAATAACAATTACAATCATTCACCAATAAATTAAAATCATCCGTAACGCTTCCACAATAATTTCTACGATTCCTATAGAGAAGCTATTTTTAGAAACAGATGATTCGGAAATTAGCATCGAGGATATTTATAATGCGGCAGCAAAATGTATCAATGTTGAACCTGAATTATTGAAAATTGATATTTATAAAAATTATAATAGAGTATTTACGCATGAGTGATTTGAGATGGTTGTCGCGCACAGAGTTGTTGATAGGCAATGAGAATTTAATGAAACTTCAACGTTCTCATGT
The DNA here is from genome assembly GCA_903911435.1 of uncultured Bacteroidota bacterium. Classification (GTDB taxonomy): domain Bacteria; phylum Bacteroidota; class Bacteroidia; order 2-12-FULL-35-15; family 2-12-FULL-35-15; genus 2-12-FULL-35-15. The sequence goes on along the minus strand of CAIWDF010000108.1, from coordinate 12,880 downwards.
GCTGGTCGTGGGGATGGGCGGTGTGGGTTCGTTTGCTGCCGAATTTATTTGTAGAGCAGGAGTAGGCACAATGACTATTGTGGATGGAGATGTAGTAGACCCAAGTAACCGCAACAGGCAACTGCCTGCACTTGCTACAACACATGGACTGTCGAAGGCAGAGGTTATGGCTGAACGATTATTATCAATCAATCCAGAATTAAAATTAAATGTCATCAAAGAGTTTCTTTCTCCTGATCAAGCAGAACAAATACTTTCTAATAAATACGATTACGTGGTAGATGCTATTGATAGCATTACTCCAAAAATTTATTTTATGAAAACTGCTTACGAAAAGGGAATCAGGATGGTGAGTTCGATGGGAGCTGGCGCAAAGCTCGACCCTACACTTTTGAAAGTAGCAGACATTTCGGAAACTTATATTTGCCCATTTGCTCAATACGTTAGAAAACGATTGAAAGATTATAAAATATATAAAGGGATAAAAACTGTTTTTTCTCCCGAGAAACCAATTAAGGAATCGCTGATGTTGACTGAAGGGACTAGTTTCAAAAAGTCAGCATACGGTACCATTTCCTATTTGCCAGCCACATTTGGCAGTGTATGTGCTTCAGTAGTTATAAGAGATTTGATAGAAAGCGAATGAAAATAAGAATTGAAACAGAACGATTATATTTAAGGGAATTTATAATTGAGGATGCACAATTAATAATTGATTTGAATTCAGATATTGATGTCTATCGATACACTGGCGATGGCCCTGTGAAAGACATTGAAGAAGCAAAGCGTATTCTCACAGACATCATATTCCCACAATACAAAAACAAAATAGGCCGCTGGGCTGTGCATTTAAAATCGAATCACGAATTCATTGGTTGGTGTGGTTTAAAGCACTTGGCTGAGACCAATGAAACAGATTTAGGTTATCGTTTCTTCAAAAAACATTGGGGAAAGGGTTATGCCACCGAATCTGCAAAAGCTCTACTTGATTATGGTGTTAATACTTTGAAATTAAAAAACATTATTGCCCGTGCTGCCAAGGAAAATTTAGCCTCACTACACGTGATAAAAAAACTAGGAATGGTTTATGTGAAAGATGAACTATGTGCCCACGACCCAGCAGAAGTGTATATATTAAAATAATTTCATTTGCGGGTTATTGTTTGGTCGCTGAAAAGCAGTTAAGTTGAATTCAAAATTATCCCTTCCCGATAGATGTTTTTTTACTGACATTTTGAAAAGTTGATTGATGGATTGGGCAATATTTCCTTCACCACGCATTCGAGTGCCAAAGCGACTGTCATTCACTTTTCCTCCATGTAATTCGGCTATTTGATGCAGCACTTTTTCTGCCCTGTCAGGATAGTTTTTAAATATCCAATCCTTGAAAAGCTCACCAATAGAGCCATTTAGCCTTACTATTTCATAGCCCGCTGTTATGGCTTGATGATTTGCTGCTGTTTCGATGAGAGCGGGGATTTCCTCACTATTTAGTCCTGGGATAATAGGTGCTGTCATAATTCCTGTTGGTATTCCTGCTTTGTTGAGTTCTTCAATCACTTTCATTCGGTTCAATGCAGTAACGGTGCGAGGTTCCATTTTTACTCTCAATTCTTCACGCAAAGTGGTTATCGACACCATCACATGTACAAGTCGATGCGAGGCCATTTCTTGAAGGATATCAATGTCGCGTAATATCAAGTTATTCTTAGTAATTATACCAACAGGGTGTTTGAATTTTAGTAGCACTTCCAACAATTCTCGAGTGATTTTTAATTTGCGTTCTTGCGGTTGATAGCAATCTGTATTTCCCGAAAGCAAGATTGCAGAAACTTCCCAGTTTTTATTCATCAACTGTTTTTCGAGCAGTCTCGGAGCATCGGGCTTTGCAATAATTTTTCTTTCGAAGTCTAATCCTGCGCTATATCCCCAATACTCATGAGTGTTTCTTGCATAACAATAAATACAACCATGTTCACAGCCTTGATAAGGGTTCATCGAATATTTCCCAGGAACATCAGGGCTTTTAATAGGGTTTACAATTTTCTTTGGATATTCGAATAGTATCTGAGTTCTCGAATCGCTCAATAAAGGTTCATCAATCATTTCATCGTGTTCTTCTCTGTACACATTTTTAGAAAATCGATTGTCAGTATTTAGTTGTGCACCTCTACCTTTAAAATAATTAGGGTTTCCCTCTTCATTAATCATAGTTAAAGATAAATACTATTTCTGAAATGAGAGATGTAATATCAATTTAACATATTTTTAAGAAAAAAAACTCGTTCAGAGATTTAATAAATAAAATCACCTGATAACTTTTGTACATTTGTCACTTACTTAAACAAACGAATAATTGAAAAATAGTATTTTAAAATTTGTAGCAACTGTATTACTAATACATGTTTTATTTAACGAGCAAGCAAAAGCTCAAACACAAATATTTCATCAAGGTTTCGATTCTTTGAACGTTAGTCTTCTCAACGGATGGAAAGCAATTAACAAAAGTAATCCTCTTGGGTTAGGAACATGGATGCAAGGACATTCCTTTACCACTGCTGCAATTGGAGTAAATACTTCTTATGTTCAAGTAGATTTCACAAGTACCGATTCCATTGGAACCATTAGTAATTGGTTGCTTTCTGATACCATGACATTGCAAAATAATGATACGGTTACTTTTTATACACTCTCCTATAACGGCTATCAATATCGTGATAATATGGAATGTAGATTGAGTATGATGGATACGAGTAGTAATGTAGGTGTGAATGATACTTCCAAAGGTGATTTCTCTACGTTAATTGTTGCTGTAAATCCTAATTACGACAGTATTTCATATCCTTCGGTGCTTGGTGCTGGAAGTATACATACTTGGAAACTTTTTAAAGGAGCCATTACAGGACTCAGTGGTCCTACAAAATGCAGAATCGGTTTTAGATATTATGTTCCTAATGGTGGATATGCAGGACTTTTTTCATCAACAATTGGATTAGATGAATTAACCGTTACACGATATTTGCCAGCAGGTATAGATGAAAATAATCTTTCAATAAAAATGAATTTGTCACCTAATCCAGCGAATGAGAGTATCAATTTAAATATTGATACTAAAGGGAATTATTTGGTTAAGGTGTTTAATTTAATTGGTGGTGAAGTTTTATCCTTTAGAATGGAATCGAGCAAGACTATTGACATCTCCACCTATCCATCATCTGTATATACTCTGAAGGTGCTTGATGCCAATAATGGTGCTTGTTTGACAAAGCTTTTTATAAAACAATAGAACCCTACTTTAGTATCAACCTTCATGGAAATCTAACCAATAAGGCTTAGTATTTCTTTCTTCCATTTTACATTGGACGTTTCTATTTTAATTTTATCGCAACCGTTGAAAAGTGCAAAGTCTTTTATTTCATTTGCGAATGCAGAATTGAAAGAATCATCTGGATGAAACTTGTTTTCGAAATGAATCGATTTAATATAGAAAATACCGGAGGCTCTATCTGCTTTTGGGTCTAATCGCCCAACTAGAGAAGTGTTGTATAAAATAGGTAGACAATAATATCCAAATTTACGTTTCGACTCGGGCAAATAACATTCAATCTGATAATCATAATCGAAGAATTGAGCCAATCTTTTTCTTTGAATCATTGAATTATCGAAGGGAGAAAGGAAATGAATATCCTCCTTCTGAACAGTTTTTTTTAACGACTTTAACTTTTTCTCATCTGTATAATACGAAGTATTTGCAATGCCGTCAACTATAACCTGCTTGATTTTCTCTTCTTCTAGTAGTCTTTTAATAGACTTATTCACTTGCATTTTGAGTCCTGTTCTCAAGTAAGAAATCTCCGCTTCATTCACCAATCCATTTGCCTGAATTGCTTTTAAGATAAAATGTGCAGAGTAATCTTTTTCATTCGGGAAAGAGGTGTCTACCCTTGAGGGTAGAACTCGTTCAGTTAAATCATAAACTTTTTGAAATCCTTTGCGAGTGGCAATCATTAGTTTGCCTTCCATGAAAAGTTGTTCTAATGCTTGTTTAGCAGGTTTCCATTCATACCACTGTGCGAGGTTGTTTCGTTTGTGTTCAAAGTCTTTGGATTGCAATGGACCCTCCGCTTTAATTTTATCTAATACATATTTGTTCATTTTTTTATCTTGAGCAAACCAATGAGATTTTCCTTCTGAATACAATTTTTTTCTTGGCAAAGAAAATCGGTAATCACACATTGGTAAATAAGCTGCAGCATGACTCCAGTATTCAAATACAGTTTTATCTTTTGATAATAATTCATTAAGGAAATTATCATTGTAATTTGATACACGATTCCAAAGTGTGTGCTGGTGTGCTCTTGCAATTACTGATATAGTATCAATTTGAACGTAACCAAGATGGTCAATAACTTCAAGAGTTGCCTTTTTCCCTTCTCCAAACTTGGGATTTATTAATCCTTGACTTTGCAGAAATAACGTACGAGCTTCTTCTTGTGATATAACAGTGGTTTGTTTTTTCATTTTTTAGGATTGACCAGAAATCAAAAAAAGTTTACCTCACTAAATTAAGAAATAATAATAACTTTGAACAATAAATTTAAACAGTTTTATGTACAAAACACTTGCATTTGTTTTTTCATTACTTTGTTCATTCGCTTGTATAGGACAAGAAGTAACGGCTTCCCAAAAATTACCAACAAAGATTCAACTTAACACGAATTATACCATTGAAACCACTATTAATAAGGGGAAATCAAAGAGTTTTCTAATGTTTTCACAACCTATCCCCAAAGGTATGCAGGTTTCTGAAATGGATAGCAAAGGTGGTCGTTTTAAGTTTGCTGATAGTATTCTGAAAATTACTTGGATTATTCCACCTGCTGAAGATGTTTTTAATATTAGTTATCAGTTAGTAGCAAATAAATGCGCTGCAGATGCGGTTAATTTTGAAGGCAGTGTTTATTTCATTGTTGATAGTGCTAAAAAGGAATTTAAATTAAATCGTAAAGAAGTTAACTGTGAAGGAGCAAAGCCCTCGGTGAGTGAAGAGAGGGTTGGAATTCAATCGAATTCCTCACCTTTGAAAAGTACTAAGGAACCAATGGAGATGGAGAAGAAAACAGAGAGCAAAACTAGTAGCGTTTCTGTTTCAAAGGAAAAGGAGAAATCTAAAGGCGTTACGTTTCGAATTCAAATTGGGGCTTTTAAAACAAAGCCTTCTTTATCTAATGTTCCTGAATTAAGTTCTGTTGATTTAGGGAATGGAATAACTAAGTATTTTAGCGGAAATTATTCAACTCGCGATGAGGCAGAGGCTCATCGTCCATCATTACTTTCAAACGGATTCAAGGGTGCATTTATCGTTAGATTTGAAAATGGTCTGATCGCAAAATAGTTTGACGATTGATTCCTTTGAATCAACCTATATTCATCCATTGAGTTATTAGATTTGCAAATTCAATTTCGAATGAAAGCCCCTTATCTTGCGCATATAGTAAGTGAAGGTTTCTAACAAAATCTTCGTGTGAGGCATTAGGGTTAGTTGTTTTAAACTCTTTGGCTTTTTCATGTATCTGCAACGGACGTGGTCCCCATTCGCCTATATATTCTTTGTTTTGACCATTTAAGCAAATTAGTTTTGGAATCGATTTTGAGCCATTAGTTAGATGGAGATTCATGATTATTTCATTCTCATCACGAAAAATGAATTTAAGCTGGATGAGATTATTCAGTTCAGCAATCTTAGCAATGATAGGAATCAATTGGGCTCCATCACCACACCACGATTCTGTGATTACTATCCATTCCCAATTTTGTATTAATTCACCAATTATACGTTTCGTTTCGGCATTAGGAGCGAATGTCTTGTAAATTCTATTGAGTCGTTGTGCATTTATTTTAGTTGCATCAATTCTTTCTGGCGTTTCTTCACCTGAACTTTTACCTGCTATTGCTAAGTTGTTTGCAATCTCCTTATACTCAATAAATGAATAATGTTTCTGAATATTATATACTGAATTATGTGCGCTCATTATAACTGATTTGTTTGTTTGCAGCAATTCGTGTAAGAATTAGATTTTCATTTAATTCTAAATGGTTCGAATATTACCTAGTTTTTCACGAAGACTTTCTTTATTATTTTCTCCTAATTCTAAGTCAATGTCTTTGAATCTGAAAAATATATTTTCAAGTTCCTTTTCATTGAATAATGTTGAAGCAATTTCGAATACCTCTTCATTTTCCACAGCAATGTGATCAGACAGGGCTTCTACATAAGCTTCGAGTGTGTTTTGTGCTTGTTCATAGTTTTTCGAATTTGTAAACGTCTCTACTTCACGAATCATCTCTCTGAAATCAACATGGTTGTCGAGCATTTCTTTTACAACACCAGACTCAAGCAATTCGTTAGCTTTAATCATTTCAGGGAACAAAACTTCTTCCTCCTTGTAGTGATGGTATTTGTCAGCATATTCTCGAAAAAACAAAATTAGTTCGCTTGTTTTTCTTTCATAAACTTCAGGTTTTTCAATGGAATCTCTTAGCCCTTTTGCAATTTCAATCGCTTCAAGAATAATTTCATGTTCGTCAAAAAGTAGTGTTACTGCTTTATTCATAATTTCCGTGTTAATTTAGTATTGTATTTAGTTTGTACATGTATACATGGTATTAAGTTGTAAAGAAATACCTTTTCATGCCTTTAAATCATGATTTGAATCATAAGGGTATACATTGTTTTCAGGATACATTAATGAGCTGCGTTTTCTTTCTTACAACAAGAGCTAAGTTTTTCGTATGCTTTTGGATCAGCGGGAACTTCATCTGCATCATAACCTAGTTTTGAAATAGCTTTTCTGATTTTTTCTGGAGTGATTTTTTGTGGATTATAAGTAACGGTGATGATTGATGATTTCACTTCAAGTTCAGTTTTCTTTATTCCTTTTTCAAAAGCAAGATTGCTTTCTAATGTTTCTTTACACATGTTGCATACTGCAGAAGTTTTTATTTTTATTTCTGCTATCTTCTGATTTTCTTGAGCATTAGTGGTAAAAGCGAAAATCACAAGGATGTTTACTAGAATTGTTTTTTTTAAGTTTTTCATTTTTTCTGTTTTTAATTATTATTTAATACTAAGTCTAATTCCAAAATAGATGGTGCGTCCTTCGAGCGGTGCATATACCATAGATGCATCAAAGTTTGGTCCAAAAGGATTATCAGCTGCAACTATTGGGTTTCTTTGAACATAATCTAGAATGTTTTCACATCCTAAATAAAGCTCGAATAGTTTAAATTTTTTAGTGATTTGTGCTTGCAACAAAAAATAATCATTCGACTCTTTTGGAAGTTGATATTCAACAGGGCTCAACACAGTGCTTGGCAATCTGCATTGTCCGAACCAATTTGTTGTAAAGTCAAACTTCCAGATTTCTCTATAAGTTGAATAGGATAAATTAGCCATTATTCTGTGTTTGGGGATAAATGGTTTGTCTAATAATTCATAATTATAAGTTGTTTTTACTTCATACCATTTGTATGCTAATTTAACCGATAGATCTCTTATTGGTTCAAATCCAAAGTCAGCTTGAAAACTGTTGGAATACGACTTCCCATTTAGATTATAAAAAACTACTTTGTTCACGTGTTGGTCCAAATCCATAATGATTTGGTTTTCAAAATCTGTTCTGAAGAAATCGAAATTTACAAAAGCCTCATTGTCCATAATTTTGAATTTTTGATTGAGGGTAACTCCATAGTTCCACGCAATCTCAGGTTTGAAAGTTTCTTTAATTTCTATTACCCTCGAACTCGCAAAGACAGATTGATTTTCAACAAAGATATTTGATGTTCTAAATCCTCTTCCACCCGAAAATCTTAAAGTCGTTGATTTTGTTGGGTTTATTCGAATATGAAGTCGTGGCGTATATTGTAATCCATAAAGATTATGATTGTCGGCCCTTATACCTGCCACTAAGGAAAAGTTCTCGGCATGAGTATACGTGTATTCTCCGAATACACCCGGTACTTCTTCTGTTCTCTTAAAAGTTGAATCGTTGAATTTTTCGTTATAATTATCATAAATGTAATTCAAGCCCAATTTGTATTTGTGGTCGGTTGTTTTTAAAATATCTGCAAATATTAAATTGGAATAAAAATACTTTTCTTCACCATTGTATCTCCTCAAGCCAAAATACATGTCTTGCATCTGCCATTTTCCGCTTGTTTGAAGTCCTATGCTTCGTCCTGGCTTTTCGAATAAATAACCAGTTTTTGAAAAATAATCCATGGAATTAGTATTAATTCCTATACCATAACTCCTATTCGTTTTATAATCGGTATTGTAATTAAAGTTCGACTGTCCACCTCTCCTGTTTTCCATTAATGCTTTTATTCCAAATTGAGCGGTTAGTTTTTTACCACTTTTATAATCCCATCGGTTGAAGATGTTGTACTGCCTTGTTAATGGCATGTCCAAAAATGAATCATTGTTTCTATCTTGTTTATGACTCATATCACTCACGCTCGTGAACAAAAGGGTACTCCATTTGGCATTGTATTTTTTATTGAAATGAAGATTTACCTCACTTCGTCCTTTATCACTTGCATATACATTCACATAAAATCGATTTTTAATTGTTTCCGGTTTCAAAAATTCAAGATTGATTTGGCCCGAAATGCTTTCATATCCATTGACTACTGAGCCTGTTCCTTTTGTAACCATAATTTTTTCAATCCAAGTTCCAGGAATATAATTGAGTCCATATGCGGCTGATAGCCCTCTAAGCAACGGCATGTTTTCGGAAAGAATTTGTGTGTAAACTCCATCAAGTCCGAGCATCTGTATTTTTTTTGCCCCTGATACTGCATCGGTGAAAGCTACATCAACAGAGGCGTTTGTAGTAAAACTTTCGGAAAGATTGCAACATGCTGCTTTCAAAAGTTCCTTTCCTCCAATCACCTCCGTGTTTATTAAATTGACAGAGGAATATAAGGTAGAACCTTGTTTAGCAACTACGTTTACCTCTTTCAAAGTGAGCATATTTTTAAGAACGATTTTTAATTCCTTTTGCTCTGTTTTATCAATTGTTATTGTATCGCTGATGTAACCCACTAGGCTGATAATTAGTTTTGCAGGAAGTGTCTCTGGACTTGCAATTTTAAAACTTCCAACAGAGTCAGTAAAAGTACCAATGGTGGTTGACTGATAATAAACACTTGCTCCTGTTAACACATCCGTACTTCCTTTATCGTTTTTGCCAGCAACCTTTCCTGTTATTTGCTGAGCCTTGCTCGGATGAAAGCAAAGGAGTAATAATAATATGTAGAAATAATTTTTCACGATTTTAGTTTTTTAATTTGAATTGTTATTCTTCTCCATTTGCCGATTGCAAAAATTCTTTAATCAATTTTATTTCTTTGTCCGAAATGTTAGCTCTCACCTTCATGTGCATCGCTACCGTTTCCCACTTATCATCTTGATAGGCGGTAGGGTCGGGCATGTTGTGACATCTGCTGCATTGTTGACTCCAAAGTTCGGCCCCACTTTTTTCAGTCACCACTTTTTCAGTGGCTTTGCAACCATATAACCAAAAAGCAATAGTCAAGAAGATGCCTGCAATTACTATCGATTTATTCCTTATTAAAACCCTGCTGCCCATTGTATCATGATAGTATTTGTGTATCCTTTTTTTGCACTCAATATTTCTTGGTATCCCAATTTAATGGTGTTGTGCCAATTAAATGAATAGTTCAAGCCAGCCGAAACTTCTTGTGTATTCTCGTACCACAATGAACCGAGAGGTGTTTCCATGCTTCCAACGCGAACATATATTCCTGATTTTTTTATGAGTTCTTTGTTTGCGAATATTGGTCTGTAGGTAAGTAATGCGTATCCAATTTTTGTAGTGTTCTGAAAAGCATAACTCACTTCAGTTTTGCCCGAAGGACTTAATTTAATAAATCTATTTAGTCCCGCATCCGAATATTGCACTTGTGCTTTTATCTCAATTCTGCCTTTAATGGATGGCATAATCTTTTGAAGAGAAAGGTCAACAGCATATACACTTCCTGTTTGAATGGTAGTTAGGTCTTCGCCTGTGGCATGTGAATGTGCCACCGTGCCATGATAATGGTCTCCTGGTTTCAATTGCATCCATTTGTAAGATGCTCCAATTTCGAGCAACGAATTTTTGAATGGCAATGCTCCTAATCTACCTCCAAATCCAATGTTCTCATTTAGTGGTGTCCCAATATCGGTTGAGTAGGTTATCTTGCCTGCATCATTGTAATCAGTTGCACCGGCATTCATCAATGGGCTAGAGGATACATACACCGCATAATTGAAATGTGTTGAGCCATTTCGGACACAAATTCCAATTTCAGTTTGAGGAGAATAACCAGTATGACTGAACCCCAATGGCTCGTTAGGCGCTGCGTTCACCCAAAAAGGATGATAGCGTTCGGAAAACAAACCAAAAGGGGTAAGGAATTTACCCACTTGAATGGTTCCAAATTTCTTAATCGAATAATTAATGTTAGCATAACCAAGTTCTGCTGACACCATTCCGTGTTCCATCATCAAATCTAGCTCACCTTCAAAAAACAAATGCGATGTCATTTTCCAAAGTAGGATAGGAGCAAGGCCAACTGAAACGGATGTTGACTTCATACCCGTTGTGTCAACTAGTTCATTACTCAAACCTAAATCGAATCCGCAATATCCATTTCCGGTGAAAACAATTCGTGATAATTTGAAGTTCTTAAATTTCTGAACACTGTCATTCTCTTGTGCTATGCCTCGCTCGGTCATTGAGAAGAGAAGCAGCAGTAATGATATGTATTTTATTAGCTTTTTCATGGATGTCTTATTTTGTTTTTGCCCAATTCCCTCACATATAAAAGGAGTAATTGGCGCGACTCAAAAGGAAGTGTTTTAAAAGTCGGCATGGGTGCTTTGCCTAAAGTTACTTTAAAGAATAAGGTAGAATCGCTTTGCGACTGAACTTTATCGGATGAAATATCGAAAGGCCGAGGATTGAGAAACAAGCCCGCTGCACCATCTCCTTTTCCGGCATTGCCATGGCACATGATGCAATTCTTCTCGTAAAGCGCTTTCCCTTTCTTTATGTTTTCTAACGATACTTCTTTTTTATTCAAGGTGCTATCATTCGCTGCTACATAGTTTACAGAGTAGGCATGCGTTCTTCGGAACGAGAAGAAACCAAGAATTAAAATGGTAAAAAGTAAAAAACGATAAGGCATTATTTAAATATTAATTATTGTTGTAACCGTAAATTAGATATAGCTTTTTCAAAGCTACAAATTCAAATTCAGAAACAAAAATTAATTCTAAATGATAAAGGTAGAGATAAAGGTAAGTAGGTGTCTGCCGTGAAGTGGCGGTGGCAAATCGCAGTATTGAAAGTTCTCGTTATGTAGAGCAGAAACTTTTGTTTCAACAGTTTTCAAATCGAGATAAAATAATTGATGACAAGCAGAATTTGATATGGATACTTTTTCGCTGCTTTGATAATTGCCTAGATTAAATGAGGTATTGGTGATGTCGCAACATTTTTTTCGAACGACAGGAAGTGTCGATTTTTTTTCTTTGCAACATTGTTTTAAGGCTGTAAACGAAAATTTTGTTTTCCCGCTTTTTCCACAAACCATTTTATTCACCGTGAGTCCCAAGCTAGAAGCAAGGAAAACAAGTGCTAGAAAAATGGATGTTATTTTTTTTACAGTGTTCATTTCGTTTTTACGGATACAAAATTACATATTATTTTTTAATTAAGTCCATTCCGCACTCTTTACATTTTCCGGGCACCGAACTTTCGCTGCCTATGCATTTCATCGGACAAATGTAAATGGCATCTCCGCTGGTGCTTTTGATTACACTTTTATAAGTCATGAATCGATAGGAAATGCCAACTGTAGCTTGATATTTCGAAACCACTTGAGTTCTGTTCACATATTGATAAATAGGAACTTCGGAAAGGGCATAGATGGTGAAATTATTTTGAGTGAAACTTATTTGAGGAACCACAAATACTTTTTTACCACCTGTAGAAAGTGGGTCGATGTTGTAGGTCGCTGTCATATCCACGTTTTTGTCGTACTTCATTTTGGCTACCCATTCACCCTTTAGTTGTAAAGTAAGTCCAAGTTTCTTGAAAAATGTTTTGCCCGCAAACAAACCTACACTCGCATAGTCGCCAAATTTTTGTCCTAACGGATTGTACCCTTTATGTATGTATAAGGCGTTGGCAAAGAGTCGGAAGTTTTTTAATGGATATCCTCTGAAAAAAAATCCATAGAAAATGAAATCGTTCGAACCATTGGTAGGCTGCACAGTAGGTGGCGAAGTAGTATAATGTTTCTTCCCTCTGTAATCGGTATAGGTATAGGTCGAATCATCGTACATACCTAGTGGTATTTTTAAGCCAAGACCAAGTGTTAATTCGGTGCGTCTGGTTTCGGTAGTTCGGTTCAATACATCGTATCTTGGAAATAAAATCAAATCGGCAATACCTTTTGATTTAATGGTGTCGTCTTGTGTTTTATTTATAAAATATCCCGTTTCTACCGACATAGTAAGGTTTTTTGTTAAACCATAAGCCAACCGAAAATAGAGGTAGTTGCTATTATAATCTTTAATTGTAGATGTAGTATCTCTGTCTTGCGATTTGAAACGATTGGTATTGATGTATTGATAATTGGCAGCTAATTCCATTTGCCTATCTTGAAGTACTCCTTGCGAAGCACCTCCTGCAATGGGGCTGCCACTACCACCCGAACAGCAGCCTTGAGCCATGACTCGGTGATACACAAAAAACAAACTCAGCGCTATTAATAATCGATACTTCATTTTCTGACGAACAAGAAT
>CAIWDF010000107.1 GCA_903911435.1 uncultured Bacteroidota bacterium | reverse complement strand
GGGGGTGAGGTCTTTCGCCCAACTAACAACTAACAACCAACAACTAACAACCAAACTGTCTTCGTGGGAAATTCTTAATTCTACATTCCCTACAACTTTCTAACTTTAAACTTTGAACTATTTCACCTGTCCCCCGCTGGCGCAGGCGTGTTTCGCCTGTGCCATTTATTATGTGGCGTCTCGCCACAACACATTGTTTTTTCGAACCCAAATATACATATATTATATAAGTATAAACCAAATTCTTCCCCCTACCCACTCCGTCCCCCTTCTTCATCCCACTCCGTCACCCCTCTCCTCGGAGAGGGGCCGGGGCTGAGGTCTTTCGCCCAACTAACAACCAACAACTAACAACAAAATTGTCTTCGTGGCAAATTCTTAATTCTGCATTCCCTACAACTTTCTAACTTTAAACTTTGAACTATTTCACCTGTCCCCACCCTTCGGGATTGCCCACTGCTCAATTGACAAATTGCTCTTTTTGCCTTTCTGTCTTCGTGGCAAGAAATCCTAAATCATCTCCAATTCCCCACACTTCAGAATTCGTAAATTCGTACATTTCGTATTTCGTAAAATCCCATATTTTCACCCCTAAAATCCCTTCAGAGATAACTGCGGGATAATTGCGGTGAGACTGCGGTCAAATTGCGGTCAATCTGCGGTCCCTTTTTACTCATTTTTTAGGCCCTGTTTTTCTTAATAAAGATAGGAAGATGTAGCACAAAATTGAAAACAGGAGAAATTCCTATCCTATTGCAGCATTTTTTTAGTTGCGTTTGTATAATTGTCTACTGCAAAATTGCGAAATTGAACAATTGCCTACTTACCTGTCCCGACCCTTCGGGAGCGGTAACTTTTTACCTTAAACTAACAGCCCATTAATTCGACAACGACAGTCGCAAGCTGATACCTGCATTGGTATTGGTAGTAGGGAAAGAAGTGGAGATAACAGGTTTGTTGATGATTCTATCGTAAAACAATCGGATGCTGATACGTTCGCTAATGACATAATCGGCTGATATTTTAATCGAAATAATATTCGTTCCTCCCGTTGGTTGACTCACCTCTTCGGCTATCCTTCGCATGGTAGTGGTATTTTTTCTAAACGATAAATCGGCCTTCATGTTCAAATCGCTCTTTATTGGTTTGCCTTTTATTTGAAGTTTAAACAATTTCAATCCAACCAAACGATAACCTACCCCGCCTATAATCTCTCGCCCTGCCACCTCGGTAATGGTGTTCGAAGTCAAGCCAAGCGAAACGTTTCTATCTTTCTTAAATTCAAAATTGAACGACAAGCTATTCAATAGCACCACCTCTACTTTTATCAACGGGCTCCATTGTTCAGAAATGGTTACAGCCGTAATCAAATTACGAGGAATAAAGTTTCGGTTCGGGTCGGTAGAAGTAGTATCTCTGCTGAACGGATTACCAGTACCATTCTCGCCATACATCAAGTTGGAAGTGTATCCACCCACACTATATGATGAACGATAGGCATGACTCAAGGTCACCGTTTTGAAATACTTCTTCACTTGTTTCAATTTCGACAATCCGTCATAGGTCACCCTCCAGTTTGGTTTAGGTATCTTAGGAAACTTTTCGGTAGAATTACCAGCCGAACGTTTGCCCGAATAAGCAGCAAGGAAAGAAGGAATCAACACATCGGCCGAAGTGGGATTATAACCATCCGCAAATCCGTTCGAATAATGAGTGTTTCGGCTAGAGTTCGGATTCTGTGTTCCTAAGTTTTGCGACACATCCTTTCGTGCATCCAGAAACATTTGAAACACATCATCTCCTTTCATGAACGAGGTACGGAACGAAGAATACGACATACTAAAGGTACCCATTTCGGTTGGCGACTGATGTTGGAAGCTATATTGCGCAGTATCCATAGGTGCCAAATTACGAGCCCATTTAAAGAACTCACTCGTTGAATGGGTTTCCGTTCGAGTAGCACTTAGTTCTATCTTCAAATCAGGCATAGGTTCCAAATTACCTTTAATGTTGAGGTTGGTACTATGTGTGGTGGTGTAGGCCGTATTTAAGCTCTGCGTTTTCACCAGCCAATTATTGTCAATGGCTGTTTGCCTTATGTCTTTCTGACTACCGAATATAAATCCAGTAGTAGGGCCTTGGAAATGTTCGTCCATACCCATCATCTGCGTGCTTTGCGAATAGCCCGGCAATAGCGTTCCTCGTACATCCGAGTAGGTCACTGTTACAGTTTTTAAACTCATCAGCAATCTGCCCATGTACAATGCAAATCCTTTTGGTTCGTCCTTTTTCTTTTTAGTAGTATCGCTTGGTGAATTTGGATTAGGGTCTTTCATCGCCTTATCCACAGCAGGTTTCGAGCTACCACTCTTCGCATTTACTTTTTTCAGAAACGGCACTTTGTTATAAAGTGTTACCATGTTCAACTGTCCGTTCCATTGAATATTTTGCGAGTTCTGAATGGTATTTCCCAAGGTGTCTACATGCACAGGCACCAATTCGCCTGATGCATTCTTAGCATACTTGGTATCATAAAGTGGCGAATGTTGCCAAGTATACGTTCCAGTGTATTTCACCGATGCAGTGGTGAAATCGAGGTAAGGCAATTTATTGATTGGAATATTATAATTCAAATTCACTTGATGATTGTATTGAGATGTTTTTCCCAAGTTCATTAAATTAGTTCTTATAGTATCTTTCTTATCTTTGGTATCAATTTCACCAGCTGGCTCGAATATCCTAGCCATGTTGTTAGCCGTAAAGTCGAACTTCAAATTTTTAGTGATGTCGAATTTGAAATCATAATTACGATTCATGTTGAAGGTCTTATTATACGTTGGCAAGATGAGTATATCACCTCCCGTAATGTTCCTATCCTTAGCCGTTGCAAACCCACGGATAACATCAGTAGAGAAACCAACTTTAGTAGGCACCAAATAGAAGTTAACATCACGTATCAAAGTCAAGTAATTCGATTGAAGAAACGACACCTTTGATAATGGTTTGAAATTCTTTGGCGACTTAGGCGAATAACTATACACCAATCCACCACGATAATTTTTCACCGTATTGTATTCCACATTCACATCGTGTTTGTATATTTCGGTAAATGCAAACGTAGTTGAAAAGTTAGACACATCGAAAGGAAGGTTTTTCTTCGAGTTCTTGCTCTTGTCTTTTTTTACATTGGTAAAGTTGATGCTCTTTCTTCGTGTATAATCTTGCGTAATTCCCTTAATCGAATCGGTTCGTGGTTTCCCTTTAATCTCAGGAGCAAGTAATATATCTGGGTCCAGTGGATTGTATTTTGGAGTAATAAATGTTTCCGAATAGTCGACATAAGTAGGAACGTGAATGCCCCAATCTTTAGGGAAAAACTTACCTAATTCCAAACTCGAAGTTACATCATATTGTTTCATGGTTTCCTTCTTTCGCTGGTCCAGTTTGTTTTCCAAACTTCCAAACCCTGGAGTATACATACTTCCCGAAACAGAAAGTGAACCTAAGTCGGCCAACTTAGCAGTTACCCTTGCATTAGCCGCCCAGCCTCCTTTTTGGTCAAAGTCGGTTAAGCGCATTTCGTTTACCCACACCGCACCACATTTCGAAAGCCCATCATCACTCGCATCTATTTTCTTATTGTTCCTCACCCCAATCATTATAGTTCGAATAGCAGAAATCGTTGGATTACCTTTCACCACTATCGTTCGTGTACCATCCGCTTCTTCATATTCAGAAGTCAACGAAGCCGTGTGATTAGTAAGGTTGCTATTACGGTTCAATTTGGCATTGGTAAGCTTTTCAAACTCTATGACCATTTCATTGTCTTGCGGCCAAACCTTGTATTCGTCATCTTCGCTACTACCATTGTAACTACCCGGTGCTGTTATTTTTAACGGAACATCATATTCATAATAGTTATCCGTGAAGTCGGTACCTAAACGAATAAACACCGTCATTTCACCATCACGCAAAGGCAAAGATGTGTTGGCCGATGCTTCACCATGCACAAACATTTTCATGGTTTTATAACTTCTTACATCCAAGGTTGTGTTTTTATAAGCAGCTCTTGCTTTACCATCGGCTAGGTTGCAGAAGGTAAGCGATAAAGCCTGTTCGTTCAATTGAATTAAATTAGCCGAAGCAGCATTAATCTCTCGCTCAATTCCTGGAGGGATAACATAATTCACGGGTTGTTTACTTCCGTTCTCTTCTACGTTCACAGCAGCCACATCAAACAGCGTTAAATCATCATCGTTAGGAATATATAATCCGGGTGAAAGTAAATCGAAACCATACTTTCTCCACTCGTCACGAACCAATTCCAAACGTGCAAAACGCAAGAGTACTGGCTTATCAACATTCTTGAAGAACATCCTCACAAAACGTATCGACTGAAAATTCTCGATGGATCCTACACGCGCTTCTGGTGATTTTAAAGGTATCTTGAACTGATACCACTTGATAGGTTTATTCGCTCCGTTCTTTATATTTTGACCCGTTGTATTATACACATTCGTGATGTAGTTGCTACCAACACCCGCTGCAAGGTCATTCGGTTTTAAACTGATATGATACTGAAAATAACTTTCAGTAGTACTTAAGTTATTATCATGATTGATATCTTCTACAGTTGGTAAGGTGGTAGCAGCCGTTGGATAAGCACCCGAAGAAACAGGAGAGTTACCTTCCACCCCATTGAATTTCTTATATCGGTCGCGAATAGAGGTTCCGGCACCACCACTTGCTGCATCGTAATCATCGCCTCTGAAATAATGATAGTCATCTCCCGAAGGGTCACCTACAAAGTTTTGATACGCGATTGGAAAACTTGAATTCAAACGACCTAAATAACTAGCAAAAAAACTTTGCTCAGCAGCATCACTTAATCCATCCAAACCAATATCCTGATACGCACGGTCGTTTGCATCAGAGTTAAACGCATTAATCAAAGGCTGAACCGCAGGCATCACACCCCAAGCTGTAGAAATGGTGGGTACACCTTGTCCATTATTACTCGACTGTGTGCTCGGAGCTGGTAAACCATTCTCTGCACTTTTATAATTATCGTGCAAGATATCTTCGGATACATCACCCAAATTGAAATATAAATCT
This sequence comes from uncultured Bacteroidota bacterium, assembly GCA_903911435.1. Lineage (GTDB taxonomy): Bacteria > Bacteroidota > Bacteroidia > 2-12-FULL-35-15 > 2-12-FULL-35-15 > 2-12-FULL-35-15. Next base: position 10,431 of record CAIWDF010000107.1, on the reverse strand, counting down.
CCTGTACTATTCCATGCCGATGAAGGATTGTCATCATTAAATGGGTCCATCATCCAAAACTGGATGTACTCGATGTTGGCTGCTTCAAAGTCGTTTGTTGAAAGCGAACGCATCACACCTCCCCAGCGTGAAGCAGGATTGGAAAGTGTACCATCAGCATTAAGACCTGCAGAAACATTGGTAGGACCAACCTCATAATTGTAAGGTCCTCTTTCGCTTGGATAATAGGCAAGGTCGAGGGTTGCAATATTTACGGGTACACCATTAGGCGATTGTTTATTCGGGAACACCTCTGTTTCTGGAACCTCACGAACAAAGTTGTTCGACATATCATTATTGGTGATGTTGCTTGGAGTTAAGCCAGATGTTTGTCTCAAAAACAAAGGGTCGATTACATACCAAGCCACTTTCGCCCTATTGTATCCCGACTTCAAAGTAGTATCCAATGAAGCAGTTTCAGGAAATAAGGTTGGTTGCCCTTGTGGTGTACTGGCTAGGTTCCAGGTTCCTTGCGAACGTAAATCAATGGTGGATGTACTTCCCTCGAAATCGTCAATGTATGCATTTCCATTTTTCCCAATTGCTTTGTTATGTCCTGGGATGAGGTAGGCATATTCAGCCGAAGCAGTAATGGTACTCATCTCCTTGGTGGCTATCAACGGAATTTTGTCTATCCAGCGCGTAAGAAATGGAGCATCGGTACGATAGTTTCCATCCAATCCCCAAATGGTATTATTGATAGGTTCATCACCAATATTTATTTTCTTGGTCAGAGGACGTTCTTTCAAATTCATGATGGTACCTCCTATACTGAAGTCTTTGTTTATCTTAAAATCAAGATGGGTACCCATCAATGTTTTTTGTTGAATAGCAAATAGGGCGTTGCTTTCCAATGAAACTTTAATCGGAGTTCCCGAATTCAAAATTCCTTCGTTAATTATCTTCACTCGTCCAAGTGTATAATCTACCGTATAGTCAACATTCTCGGTAAGTTTCACACCTCCCGCTGTTACCGTTACCGAACCTTGAGGAACGTTAGGCGAGCCTAATGAAATCTCTGAACCTCCTGACGATTTGTACGAACCTTTAATTTTGTATCGATTCAAATTAGGCAATTGCTGCGCCTGAACCCTAGTCGAATCGTAGAGTTGATGGAAGGTATACTTACCCGCATCAAAAGGACCACAAGTTGGGTCGCCATCAAACTTTGATTGTAAATAACTACCAAAAGGTTCTACCACGGGCAGTATAATTCTCCCCTTAGTGGCATCAATGGTTACTCCATCAATAAAGTCGTAAGCTCCATCGGGTGTTGGATCGTTTTGCTGATTCAATTTATCAAAACTCAACACTTGAATTAATGGCTTCCCTTTCACACTACTTTGACAGTCTGATACGGGTAAATAATTAATATCAGTACCCGTTGCCGGATTGGTATAGAATATATCTAATTTGAAATCCTGAGCATTGATTTGATACGAACCGATAGAGTAAACGTTCTTCATCATCAACTTCCACATCGGCTGCTTGGTGTTGGGAGCTGTGCTCTTCAGCATCTTTACAAACAGCGCTTGCGGTGCATGTACTCCATCCGAAAAATCACCCACATTGTAAACCTTACCATTGTAGGTGTATTGGAAAGCCACACAAAGCACTTGGTCTGCATTCAACTGTTGATTTAAGGAGATAAAACCAAGTTTCGAATTGAAGGTATATTCTGTAGGTTGTAGTTTTTTTGCATTCAACAATTCAAAGTTTTGTCCTTGTTGTAATGAACCATGAAATTTCGAATTAATTCCAGATACTGCATAATTAGGTGTTCTTAACGATGAGTCACCACTACCATTCGTAGGGCTATAGCCTGTATGTGTCAAGTTTTCGTACAAATCGTTTTGTCCGTTGAAAGGTAAATCTTTCGACACACCTGACGAAACAAGGTCGTGAACATAGGTTTGATTCACTGGTATATGTGCGGCACCTTCTGCTAATTCCGAGAAACCAACAACAGTACGAATATCCGTTGTCACATTGTTCGTGTTCGATACCCACACTTCTACTCTACTAATACTTACTCCTGAATTAATAAAAGGCAATCCTGCTAATGCCGAATTGTAATTATCGCGGAAATACTGAGAAAGGAAAAAGTGTTTGTTTGCTTCATAATTGTCACCCGCTATTTCGTATTTGGTTACTTGTGCTCCTCCTGCCGAATTCACTTCCGATTTCTTACCCTTTTGTTGCGAAAGAATACTTGTTACTGTCAATCGCCCAAATTGCAATTGTGTTTTCACCCCAAACAAGGTTTGACTACCCGTGATTAATGAACCAGTCAACGGCATACTCACATTACCCGCCTCAATCTTCTTGATAATTTCATCCTCGTAGCCAGTATACTCAAGCTTCATTTGGTTTTCGTAATCGAATGTTGATTCGGTATTGTAACTAGTTGTTAGTTTCAACTTGTCACCTATTTTACCAATGACATTCAATTGTATTTTTTCATTGAAATCGAAAGTATGTACCTTACGCTGTTTGACAGGCAATGCAGGATTATCTGTCTTGGTAGCATTGTAGGCAAAGATCAACTCAGCCGAACCATTAGGACGAATATCAACGGTGTTCCCACCAAATATACGATCGAAGATTTCTCCTCCCACATGAAGTTTTGGAATAACTGCATTCTTTGCTGCATTCTTTGCCTCGGCATGTGCACGCGCACTCCAATAACCCTTCACTTGTTTCTTGAACATGTAATCCTGATACTCCTCTGTTTCTAAATACGTAGGTGGACGATAATCCATCGTTCCCATCGTTTGATTCAGATTATAGTTCCCTGTTCTCGGGTCGTAATCAACAGTAGTGTGTATGTTCGAAGGATTGTTCAACATAAAACTACCACCATTTGGATAATTTAATGGGTCGCCTGTTGATTGGTCATTAAAATTGTAAGGAAGTGTAACGGGTGTTATCGGAGTATCTACCGCTATGGTTGTTTCGTAATCATCAACCTCTAACGCATGATTTATGGTACTTACTTTTGCATTGGAACTGAATATAAACGACAGCAGCCCAACGGAAGCAAACCCAACAACTATATATTTTGCAATTGATTTCGTCAAAACGAAAATTCTCTTTCTTTTATTATTTTTAATTTAAACTATCATTCAAGTCTTTGGTATTTCCCTAAAGAAGTGAATCTCCACAAACACAAATGTAAATTGAACTCTTGGTTAAAGTGTTTTTAATGCCGACTTTATCAATTGTTCAACAGTTTGACCGGTGCCTTCGGTTTTAATAATTCTATCCAATGCTTTTTCAGCTGCCATTTTATTAAAGCCCAACATCACCAATGCAGATAACGCTTCTTCTTTCAATTTATTGTGCGAACCAACGAAAAATTCGGAAGAAAGTTCCTCTTTTCCCATTTTGCCTTTTAAGTCGACAATGATGCGTTGCGCAGTTTTCTCACCTATTCCTTTCACACTTTTCAGCAAGGCTACGTTTCCTGTTACTATTGCATTTTGTATTTCCGATGCGCTAAGCGATGACAACATCAGCAATGCACTGGTGCCTCCAACACCCGAAACCGAAACCAATTGCCTGAACAAATTACGTTCGGCCAAATCTGCAAACCCAAAAAACTTAGGCATATCATCACGAATATAGAGCGATTCGGTAAACAATTTACAATTTTCGCTTTCACCAATTTTGGTAAATGTGTTCAACGATATTTGCATCACATAGCCCACACCTCCTGCATCAATAACTGCATAAGTGGGTGTTTTTTCTACTAATCGTCCTTCGATGTGATAAATCATGGTTCTTAATTCGCTTAGCTGATATTCTTATTTATTTTTTTGTTTGTGCATCTATCACCGCTATGGTAATCATATTGATGATTTCGCGCACTGAACTGCCCAATTGAAGAATGTGCACTGGGCGTTTCATCCCAATGAGTACAGGACCGATTGCCTCTGCCTCTCCCATTTCTTGTATCAATTTGTAAGCAATGTTGCCCGCTGCAAGGTTTGGAAAGATCAGTGTATTTACTTTCTTATCTACCAATTCCGAAAAAGGAAATTGCTCTTTCAACAAATCATTGTTGAGCGCAAAGTTGGCTTGCATCTCTCCATCCACTATCATTCCTGGATAATTTTTATGCAATATCTCAGTTGCTTGACGCATTTTGTTTGGAATATCTCCTCCTGCCGATCCAAAGTTGGAATACGACAACAAGGCAATGCGTGGAATGATATTAAATTGCTTCACTGTGCTTGCTGTAAGTACTGCTATGTCCACTATCTCTTGAACGGTAGGGTCAACATTCATGGTACAGTCGGCAAAGAAATAAGGTCCTTGCTTGGTATTGATAATGTACATACCTGCTACTTTTTTCACGCCTTCCTGAACACCAATAATTTCGAGTGCAGGAAGAATAGGGTCGGAGTATTTTCTTGTAAGTCCCGAAATCATTGCATCGGCAGCACCTGTTTCCACCATCATAGCACCAAAATAATTTCTTTCTTTCATTATTTTTCGTGCTTCGAACAAGGTGTATCCTTTTCGTTTGCGTTTCTGGAAAAACAAATCGCCAAACGACTTTCTACGTTCGTCCTCAGAAGCGCTACGCGAATCGATGATTGGAATATCGCCAATATCCAAACTGTTTTCTTCTATCAGCTTTCTTATTTTAGCTTCATCTCCTAATAAGATTGGTTTTGCTATTCCTTCGTCAGCCACATGTTGCGCAGCTTTCAATATTTTGTAATGATCAGCTTCGGCAAATACCACTCGTTTCGGATTCTGTTTTGCTTTATTGGTAATGTCTCTAATTAGTTTATTATCCAATCCCAATCGGTTGATTAGTTCTTGTACATAAGCATCCATATTCGGGATGTTGCGTTGCGCTACACCCGATTCCATAGCCGCTTTGGCCACCGCTGGAGCCACAGTATAAATCAGGCGAGGGTCGATGGGTTTAGGAATAATATAATCAGAACCAAACGTGATGTTCTTACAGTTGTATGCAAGGTTCACCGATTCTGGAACTGGTTCTTTGGCAAGGTTAGCAATGGCATACACCGCAGCCAATTTCATTTCTTCGTTTATTTGTGTTGCTCTTACATCTAGCGCTCCACGGAAAATAAACGGAAACCCTAGCACGTTGTTTACTTGATTCGGATTGTCGCTTCGGCCAGTAGCCATGATGATGTCTTTGCGGGCCGACATAGCTAAATCATACGGTATCTCTGGGTCGGGGTTTGCAAGTGCGAATACAATAGGGCGTTTTGCCATCGACAAAATCATCTCTTGTGTCACAATGTTACCTTTCGAAAGCCCAACAAATACATCGGCATCTTTCATAGCATCCACTAATGTCTTTTCGTTTTTATTACTTGTGGCAAACAACTTTTTCTGCTCATCCAAGTCATCGCGATAAATGCTCAACACCCCTTTGCTATCCAGCATAATGATGTTTTCCTTTTTTGCTCCTACCGCTATGTATAGTTTGGCACAGCTTATGGCTGCAGCTCCTGCACCATTCACCACTATTTTTACTTTGTCAATTTTTTTCTTGTTTATCTCGCAAGCATTGAGCAGTGCGGCCGATGAGATGATGGCTGTTCCATGTTGGTCATCGTGCATCAACGGAATGTTCAATTCCTCTTTCAACCTACGTTCTATTTCGAAACACTCAGGAGCCTTGATGTCTTCTAGGTTGATTCCACCAAAGGTAGGTGATATGGCCTTTACCGTTTGTACAAAGGTATCGATGTCGGATGCGTCTACTTCAATATCGAACACATCAATATCAGCAAATATTTTAAAGAGCAATCCTTTTCCTTCCATTACTGGTTTCGATGCCAATGCTCCAATATTTCCTAAACCAAGTACTGCTGTGCCGTTGCTGATTACAGCTACTAAATTTCCTTTTGCGGTGTATTTATATACATCTTCTGGGTTCTTTTCTATTTCCAAACAGGGCTCGGCTACACCTGGCGAATAGGCCAGAGATAAGTCGTGTTGCGTACTGTGAGGCTTTGTTGGTATTACTTCTATCTTCCCCGGACGACCTTGTGAGTGATAATCCAATGCGTCCTGCTTTCTTAATTTTGCCATTGTTCTAAATTTTAGAGTTGCGAATATAGCAATTTATCAATTATTAGCCACCAACGAATAGATTTTGATAAGTATTAAATCATTGTTAAGATTTTATTTTCTATATTAGCAAACTGATAAAAGCAAAGCCAAAAACCGCATACTTTTATTGATGAGCATGAGCAAACAACCAAAACAAAAGCTAGTGGTATTTACCGGAGCAGGCATATCTGCCGAAAGCGGTATACGCACGTTTAGAGATAGCGATGGGTTGTGGGAAGAATTCAATATTTCCGAAGTAGCTACTCCCGAAGCTTGGCAAAAAAACAAAGCACTGGTACTGGGGTTTTACAACAAACGAAGACAACAAGTGCTAAATGCTAGCCCCAATGCTGCACACAAAGCCTTGGTGAAATTGGAATTGAAATACGATGTGCACATCATCACCCAAAACATTGACGACTTGCACGAACGTGCTGGGTCGAAAAATGTAATTCACCTACATGGTGAAATAAACAAAAGCCGCAGTACGGTGGACGAAAACCTCGTTTACCCGATCAAAGGAGATACGATAAAACTTGGAGATACTTGCGAACGAGGTTCGCAACTGCGCCCACACATTGTATGGTTTGGCGAGATGGTACCCATGATGGAAATAGCTTATGAAGTAGCGGCCTCGGCCGATATATTTATTGTGGTAGGTACTTCGTTGGTGGTGTATCCTGCTGCTGGGATTGTTGATTATGTACCAACAGCTACTCCCAAATACCTCATCGACCCTCACGAAATACAAGTACATGGTTTAGCTAACTTGAAATTTATTAAAGAAAAAGCGAGCATTGGTTTACCTCAACTTGTAAACGAACTTTTGAATACTAGTAATTAATCGGAAAGGGTTCTGCGCAAAAAGTTTTTAACTTTATTCTTAAACTAAAAAGCCTCTCACAATGCTCTAAGAGGTTTTGGATTATTGATAGTTTATCGTGCACTAACGTTTTATCATTTTTTATTTGAATTTATACTACTAATTGTTCCCTATTGTTTCTATCCTATCCGAATAAACATTTACTAATTTTTGTGTTTTGATTTCTTCCTTTGCCATATTCCAAGTTTTATTTAAACACTCATACATTTGCGAAATCTTCATATTACCCAACTTGATGTGAATAACCTTAGGGGGAGGGGTTTTAAACAAAATCCTATTCGAAAAATCAGCGTCTTTAGTAACTATGGTCATATTGTTTTCCATTGCATATTTCCATATTTCATCATCTGTCGAAATGTTTGACATGTCATAAACATGAATATAATCTTCCCCTTTCCATAATGCAAAAAGATAGGGGAGATTTTCATCTATTATAAATAAAGCCACTTATGCAACCGATTTAATGGTATAGTTTTTATTCATGAGTTCGGCTGCAAATTTTATACATGCAGTAATATCTTCAGCCACTAGTATTGGATAGTTTTTTATTATTTCCTGTGCCGAATCACCTGCTGCCAAAAACTCTAAAATGCTTTGTACGGCTATTCGTTTACCTTGAATAGTTGGTTTGCCATTACAAACCTTTTCGTCAATGGCAATTCTTTCAAATATATTTTCCATATTGTTTTTTTCACAAAGATAATTCTTTTCTACTTAACGATTAACCTCTAGTTAAAATCGGATAATGAAACCTCGCCTCAATTACCATTTCTAATTCTAAATTAGTAACCTAGCGAGCATTGGTTTACCTCTGCCATTTGTTGTTTACCAAGAAAGTCTGTAAAAACACTAGCACTTGCAAAACATCTATTCTATTGAAATCACATTTATTTCTACTCTCCTATTGGCAGCCATTTCCCATTCCGTCATGGGTTGTGGGTAGATCATCCGTTTCGCTCCATAACCTACTGTGCTCATTCTATCCTTGTCGATATCGTTTTTCAACAGAAAATTATAAACTGTTTTCGCCCGCTCTTCTGAAAGCTTCTGAATATCTACGCTTCCTCCTCCTGTGCCGTTCACATGCCCTTCAATAATTATCTTCATCTTTTTGTTTTTCTTCATTAGTTTTACCAATGCCTCCACCGAAGAAACCGATTCGGGAAGCAGAGTAGCTTGATCGCCAAAAAAATTGATAGAACCCATTTTATATTTCGAGCCCTTTCGCAGTTTGGGTAATATCGTGCGAATGTCTTTGAACGTGTGATTATCCTTCAGTTCTATCGTGTTCAGTGTTCGTACTTGTGTAAATCCACTATCCGAAGTATACGTTAGGTTGTAATTCATATTCTCCTTCATATCCGTCCTGAAACCGTATTTACCATACTTATCTGTCTTCACTTGCGCCACGGTTTTTCCCGTATTATCAACTAGCGTCACATCTGCTTTCACTCCAACACTGTCGTCATTCAATACCGTTCCGGAAATTTCCACCTCTTTTTCAAAGGCAAAATAAAGGGTATGTCCCTTACCTTCGGGATAAACATTATCAAGTACGAGTAAATATTTTTCACCTTTTTTTACATTGATAAATTTCGAATAGGCATCCCCTGGTCCTTTACCTACAAACTCTTTTTTTGCTGAAAGCGAAAGCCCTGTAAATCCCTTCAATGGCTTATTCCCTCGTGTTAAATTACTTCGAACCGGTTTCAGTTTATGGGTTAGTATATTGTTACAGGTAGAAGTATCAGTATATCTAAAAAGTAAAAAATCATAATCGTTGCTGCTGTCTATTGGCGCAATATCGAACACAAAATCGCCATCCTGATTTATTTGCAGCTGATACCATGCAGTGTTATGTTCCTTTTCAAATGCATATTTATCCTGCTTATTTATTTCCGTAATTTCCTGCACCGTGCCATATCCGTCAGGTGCAAGGGTGAAACCGTACTTGGTAGTTTTCTGAATATTTATTTTTATTGCATCCTTGCAGTCGCACACTGTTTTTGCGGGAGTTGTTATGGGAGGAGTGCTTTTAGCAACTGTTCCTATTGTTTTGTTTTTTTGTGCAAACGAAAAAATGGACATCATCAAAAACAGGAAGGAGAAAATAATTTTTGCCTTTTTCATGGTAGTCTTTTTTAGAGATTATATTTAATAATGAGTTAAGTTCCTAATGTTATTATTTACCTCTCGTTGGTATTCCAATAAATAAGCTGTAATTCGCATTTGTATTCTCACCTGTATACGCAGCAAGTTTTCAATACAACTTTTCCGCCCTTGTTGGTCTTCCTTTAAAGTAAGCAGAAACGATGCCTTTGCTGGTGTTTTTTCACCTGCAAACAAACGACTCATTATATACGCCACTTTTTTCATCCTTCAAATATACAATAAAAAATCCTGCCCCTTGTGCAAGGGCAGGATTTAATTGTTAGCCTTATGTGGCTGGTTTTAATTTACCAGTATGCTAGTAGCATCTGTGTATTCACCCATTTCTTCGCCCATGATGATGGCTACTCTGAAATAGTAACGCTTACCCGAAAGTAAGTTCAAGATAGTAACTTTTGCTACTGTCGATATTTTACAAATCGTCCAACTGCTTTCGTCAGTTGGTGTGCTTGTAATTTGCCATACATAAGCCACTCGTTTGTTTCTAGTGGTCACTTTTTTGCGCAATTCTACCGATTTTGCTACCGTTCCTTGATGTGCTGCCAAATCAGCAAAAATTGGTTTTCCTTGCTTTTTTGTTCCCAAGTTAGCACTTTCAACAATTGCTTTTGCTTGGTCATCAGCTTTTCCTAGTATGAGTGCTTGTACCGCAAATACAATGGCTTTTACACTATTGTCGAACTCGTTTTCTCTAACCGCGATATCACTCACTACGCCTTTGTCATTGGCTTTTTTCAAATCCGTTGTTGCAGTATCGAGCGCTGCTACACGTGCTACCATGTCAGGGCTTGCAAAATTACTATTGCCTGTCATGCCATCAATTATGTTTCCGCCATACTTAACCTTCGATGCTGGGTTCTTATCTGTTAATCCTTCTAATACGATGATCATTTTTTATCCTCCTTTGTTGCTGCTTTTTCTATCCGACATAAATGCGTCTATACCCGCATTTCAAACTTTAGTGATACATATAATATAGTATTTTAACTTATCGTGTCTTCATCATCCTGTCTTACCGTTGCAGTTTCTCAGTCATGTGGCACACTCACTTGAGTTTGTGTCACACTCACTTGAGTTTGTGTCACATTCACTTGAGTTTGTGTCACACTCTCTTGAGTTTGTGTCACACTCTCTTGAGTTTGTGCCACATTCTGTTGTTAGCGACTCCAACTTTGTACTGCATGATGTTAAAGAACGGCACAAAGGTAAAAGACATCAAAAAAATGGAATGTAAAACT
>CAIWDF010000106.1 GCA_903911435.1 uncultured Bacteroidota bacterium | reverse complement strand
TGTGAAAGGAGATGCAAGTAATACATCGAATTTAACAGTGACACAAGTGGCGCATGATACGGTGGTGAAGTTTAAAAATATATTTACCCCATCGGGTGATGGTTGGCCTTATTCGAATGCATTTACAGGATTGCAGGAAGGAAAGTACTATGCTGATATATATAAGGTGAAAGCAACGATAGACCATAGTGCATTATTAACATCAACAAGTACCATATTGGGAGAATGGACAAGAAATAGTGCATCGGCAGGATGGGCGCTACATGCTCAAACGCATGTTGGGCCAGGATGGATAGGGGATACAATTGATATTAGTACGAATGTAGAAATGGATACTTCTGTGCATAGCCCAACATCAGCGACTTTGACAACGTATGTGTATAAAATAAAATACAAGTTGGGAGATTCACTTATAACACCTAATAGTTTTTATCCTTGTGATTCTAATCAAACGAAATTCGCATATAGCATTTATGTATATGATGCTAATGCTACAACAGTACCATATTATCCTTGTGATACAACAGTTTATGTTCAACAACCGAATAAACCAACGGAAGTAGGAATAGGAATAACGAATTTGTTTCCTAATCCTACCTCAAATAATATTACGGTGGAATATAGCTTAGGGGAGAATGATAATGGAAGTATCAACGTGGTAAATTTACTAGGAGAAAAAATGTATACAGTTCCAATAAACTTTAAAACTAAAGGGATTTATAAGACTTATATTGATGTATCGAATTATGCGAAAGGAATATATTTTGTAACTTTGAACTCAAATACAAGGGTTTCACAAAAGAAGTTTGTGGTACTTAAATAGCTAAATAAAATGAAAAAGATATTTTTACTCAGCCTGCTTTTTTCGTGGAGTTTATTATTCGCATTCAAGGTGCAAGGGCAAGTCATTGCTGGAGGGTACTTTCATTCAATTGCAATATGTAGTAATAACTCCGTTAATACTTGGGGATACAATGACTATGGTCAATTAGGAAATGGAACAACGAATAATACAATTGTTCCTGGAGCGAACTTAATTACGTCTGATGCTATTGCTGTATCGGCTGGTAAATATCAAAGTTTAGTTTTAAAGTCGGACGGAACTGTCTGGTCATGGGGGTTTAATATGGGAGGGGAACTTGGGAATGGAAACAATTCAAGTTCTGTGCTTCCTGTTCAGGTTGTTGGCTTAAATGGGGTTAAGAAGCTATCAACTTTTACTCTCCACACTTTAGCTCTCAAGAGTGACAGTAGTGTTTGGGCATGGGGAGTAAATGTTGACGGAGAACTAGGGAATGGAACAACAATTAATAGTAATGTACCAACACAGGTTTCGTTGTCAAACAAGGCAATAGGGATAGCTGCTGCTTATCTACATTCACTCGCAGTAAATCAAGACAGAACCGTTTCTACATGGGGATGGAATTATTATGGTCAGTTGGGCGATAATTCCACTACAGATAGGCATACTCCAGTCAATATTATTGGTCTGAATGGAGTTAAGGCAGTGGCGGGTGGTTCAAATCATTCGCTTGCATTAAGAACAGATGGTACAGTATGGAGTTGGGGTAGAAATCAGTGTGGTCAACTTGGTGATGCTTCGACATTAGATAAACATACACCTGTGCAAGTTCAGGGTTTAACAAATGTAATTGCTATTGCATCTGGAGGAAGTCATTGTCTTGCTTTAAGAAATGATAGCACTGTGTGGACATGGGGAAATAATAATGAAGGGCAGCTTGGTAGTAGTTTTTCAATTATGAGCACTTTTCCTGTGCATGTGAGTGGGCTTGATCATATAGTTGCGATAGCAGGTAGTGCTAATCATTCGCTCGCTTTAAAGTCAGATGGAACACTCTGGGTATGGGGAGAAAACACATTTGGACAGTTAGGTTTGGGAGATACCTTGAATAGAATGGTGCCAACACAAGTAAATTCACTTTGTACTATTTTGTCAGTGCCAACTAAGGATAAAGAAGAAATGAGTGTTCTTATTTATCCGAATCCTGTAACATCAATACTTACAGTAAGTACAGAGGGAGAGAAAATAAAAGAATTAAGCGTGATAAATGTGCTAGGTGAAGAAGTATTGAAAGAAACACTTGCTGAAAATACTGCAAGAATAGATGTTTCATCATTAGCAAAAGGAATGTATTTCATACAAGTACAAACAGAAAAAGGAGTAAGTATTAAAAAGTTGATTAAAGAGTAAAGCAAGAAGCCCTGAGAAATTGGGGCTTTTTTAATTTTGTAACTTTGACTTCAAATACAAAGGTTAGTCAGAAAAAATTCATAGTAATAAAATAGATGAAAAAAATATTTTTAATATTATTTACTTGTATTAACATAACTGGTAATGCTCAATGGATACAGCAAAGTAGTGGCTCAACAAGTAATTTACTTGGCATTTATTTTAGTGATACACTTAATGGTTACATTTGTGGAAGCACTGGTACAATATTAAAAACAGTTGATGGAGGAAACAATTGGATTTCATGTTCATATTCTACACCTTATGATTTGAGGTCTGTTTATTTCATTGATGCTGATACAGGGTATGTTGTAGGTAATAATGGATT
>CAIWDF010000105.1 GCA_903911435.1 uncultured Bacteroidota bacterium | reverse complement strand
TTTGAATACTTGCCCTTTTCCAGTCGCAGTCATTATACTATTCATAAAGCAACTCTTACCACTTCCCATGCTACCTACAACACAGTAGACGGCTGGTTTATTTATAAAAGGCTCTGGTACGCCCAATTCACCATCGATATTTTGTTTGGACGGTTTTACCTTCAATTCATTATCATCCTCTTCTTCTATTTTCATTATATATAATATCCGTATATTTTATATATGAGTGATATTGATAATGTTCTCGAAAAATTAAGACTGAATAGTTCGTTATTGAGTAACTACCACAGAAAACGATACATTGTTCTTAAATCGAGATTAAAGTATTTTCGTTTGCCGATCATAGTGTGCTCGGCAATAAATTCAGTTGCATCAGTTTCACTGCAATCGTTTATGTCACAGACTTACATCAGTCTTATAACAATGTTCCTATCTTTGTCTTGTGGTATCATTGCTTCCATTGAAATGTTTCATAACATCACCAAGCAAATGGAAACAGAGTTGGATGGATACAAGAGTTTTTACATTCTGTCAGCGGACATTCATAAACATTTGAGTCTTACTGACGAACATAAAACAGTCACTGGAACCGTATTTTTAAATGACTCTTACAATCGTTACATAAAATTAATTGATGTATCACTGGTTCTCAAGAAGAAAATCGACGATAAATTGGTTGATATTCCAATACTTCACTCCAGTATACCACTCAACATCTCAACGGAAACATTCGGTGATACCAGCAGTGACGATTCACCGTGATTTAGAAACGAATCACCGGTCGTTTATGCGAAAGTTTAAAGTGAATTAAAATGTGTAATTACGATTTAAAGATAAAATCATAATTACCCTAATGGAATTAAACAAAGGACACATATTAACCGCTTGGGTTATTTTGGGTGCTTATATGGATTTTGAGAAAGAGTTTGAGAGGGATATGAGAGTGGCAAAAATGGACGAAATACAAATAAAAAAAATACTAATGAATATAAAATTAATGGCAATACCAAGAAAGGAATGGACGACAAAGGATGTATGGATACTACAACAGATAGTCTCTTACATTTTTTTCCAGTTGGTTCACCACAAAGACGATTTAGATGAATGTTTGCGAGAATTGGAAATACGAGCCAAGCGAGAATTGGTAACCGGTATTATGAAAAAAGACGACTATTTTATTTATCGACGCAACGGTTTCCAGTTGAAAAAGATGTGTGAGTACTTAATTGAGAAGGACGATGTATATCAATTAATTTATAATGACGAGATTTTCACTATGGTTTAGAATTAAAACCTTTTGCTATATTATAATGCGAGTTTTGGAATTATTCAAAGGGACTGGATCGGTTGGAAAGGTGATTAAGGAAAACTACCCAGATGCTGAAATTATTAGTTTAGATATTTTGAAAAAATACGAACCAACACACTGCTGTGATATACTCACATTCGATTACAAACAGTATCCTAGAGGACACTTCGATTTGCTTTGGGCGAGTCCAGAGTGTAAAGTCTATTCCAAGTTACAATTCACACACATCGGCAAAAAATGGAAAGACAGAGCAGAACTGGACTTGGCAAGAGAGGAACACAGTAAGTTTGTAAAAAAGGTATTAGAGATGATTGAGTATTTTGAACCGAAACGCTGGTACATTGAAAATCCATATTTTAGTGCAATGAAAAACTTGGAATGTATGAAAGATTTACCGAGTAATCGTTTCGATTATTGCCGTTTTGGTTACGACTACCAAAAACCAACGAGGATATGGACTAACAGAACCGATTTAACGAATGTGGTTTGTAATTGCGGTACAAGACATAAAATTAGATTGGGAATATCGAGTAAAGATAAATTGAATGAAGGACAAATACCAGATACAACGAACATAGCACAACGGTATTCTATTCCGCCAGCATTGATGAAGTTGCTATTAGTCGAATAAGAAAATGTTGCTATATATATATAATAATGGAAGACCAATCGAAATCAATGGAAGTTTCGAATCCACCCAAAAACCCATTTTCATTAGCAAGATATTTAAAAATACCATCATATTTTGCCAGCAGAGGAGCACAACAAGAAAAAATTGATTATGGAAATAGGGTTATGCCAGTAATTAGCAATCAACCATCCAGTTTAGACAGCATAGAATCGAGTATGAG
>CAIWDF010000104.1 GCA_903911435.1 uncultured Bacteroidota bacterium | reverse complement strand
TGTTAAACAATTGGCTTTCTTGTTTTGGACAAAATTAAATGTATGGAATCAAAAAAAATATGATTTATAGCACGTTTTTAAATAAAATTTTCTTTATTAGTTAATTGTCAAAAAATAAATGAATAATTGCTGAATGTAGTTCATCATAAAACCGCTTATTCCATTTAAACACTATTTGAAAAACGGTGTAATTCAAACTGTTTTTGAGGAATTATGTAAAACAAGTCCCCTTTTCTTAATTTTAAATCTAGTTTGTAGACCTATGAAGACACTATTTACTTGGAGATGCACCTTTGGGGTCGACTCTACCATAAACATTGATTAAGTCTGGTCCATATTGACTGGTGACAAATATTAAATATTTTAAATCATATGATGGGTCAACATATTTTTCGAAATATTTTAAATTATCATAATCTATCATCACTTTCGCTGGAATTATCAAACCTCCAGGTCCTTGATAATGACCTCCAATAACTAATAGTAATTTACCGTCTTTATTAAATATTTGAACATGGTCAAAACCAGCATCTACTGCATAGATATTTGATTCGCGATCTACTGCTATTCCTTTTAATTTCGAAAATTGTCCAGGACGATCACCGCGAGAACCAATGGTATCAATAAATTTTCCATCAATCGTATATCGTTTAATCATCGAATAACCGAAATCGGCAGCATACACCCTATCTCCCTCCACCGCTATATTAGCGGGGATTCCAAGAGAGGCTTGATTAGTTGGGTCAACTTCAGGGAACGAATATAATAGTTTGTTGGTTGAATCTGCACTATATACATTGATTTTACTACTAGCAGTATTCGCAACAAAAATCTTATCCTGATAAACTACTACATCTGTTGGTTTGAATTTTTCTTTCTCTCCAAAACACCTTACATATTTGCCTTTATCATCAAAAACAACTATTTCTTGACGACCAACATCCGCCACGTATAAATACCCTTTCTCATCAACAGAACAATTGATAGGGGCTCTTAACATTCCTTTTCCTCCAGGACGAAAAAAATGAAAATCTCTAGTTTCTAAATCAATTATTTCCATTCCTCCACCATATTGGTCGCAAACATAAAGTTTACCTTTATGTATTGAAATACCATAAGGTTTCACCATGGCTTTTGATTTTTCTTGTCCAAGAATTAATTTGGATAAAAAAGATTGTTTCTTACCAAGGTCGGCAGAACTAGTAATTTTTGTTAAAAATTGTATTCGAGCTGGCTCTGGTGGTGCTGGATAAATGACTAGTTGTTTGGCGGTGTCATTTGTTTTAGCTATTTTGTTGGTATTGCACCCCACAAAAACAAACAAACCAATTAAGGTAAAAATCCAAAAACTGTAATTAACGGAGTTTGTTACACGAAAAAGACTTAGATTTTTTTTCAATTTTTTCGAGAACAGATGATTATTCATAATAGATTTTTTAGAGTTAAAAAAAAGGGCGAAAATTTTATATTTCGCCCTCCAAAAGTATCAAATTTTTGTTGTTCTGTATTATTTTTTGTGGCAAGCCAAGCAAAGTGCAGAACCTCTGTTATCCATTCCTAATTGATAACCTCTGCTATTGCTATGTGCACTATGACAAGAAGTACATTGTACTTTTCCTGCTGCATCCAATCTTGCTGTAACAGCTCTACCAGAAGTGATGTAACCACCTGTAGCTGGGTTGAAGTTGTTATAGATATAAGTAGGTGTGTGAAGACCTCCTCCAACTAATGAGTCATAAGGAATAGAAATTGGGTGGTCATTACGTAAATCTAAATCCAACAAAGCTCCACCTGTTAATGCAGCGCCTCCTGTTTGGCCTCCATAAGCTCCTAAAGCAACAGCACCATCATGGCAAGATAAACATAATTTAGAAGTTCCATCTGGTGCAGTTACTCCATAACCAGTGTAAACTCCTGAAACTAAAGTACCAAAATCAAAACCTGTGTACATTTGATATGCAGCAGTAGAAAATTGGTGGTTCCACAATGGAGCTTCTGTTACAGTCAAATCTGCATTGTGTGGTGTGTGACAAGGTTGGCAAATTTGACCTCCTTGCATTGTGGTAGCATTATATGCGTTCCATGTTTGGCCTGAAAAGTTGTGAGGTAAACCCGCAACAGTTAAAGATGATCCAGTTACCCCAGGACCAAGGGTACTTTGTGCGATGCTCATTAAAGGTATCATTAACCCTAATGCAGCTGAAATGATTAATTTTTTCATGACTTTTTTGTTTTTATTTGTTATTATTTTTTTGTTTTTTGAATCGCCACCATGACAATTCCATGACACAAAGGTCTGCACATTTTTTGAATGCAATACTGACCTTTGTCAGTTGGAATCGTGTTTTTTCGCAGGTTTTTTCATGCGAAATCGCAGGTTTTGAAAATAAATTGGTGGCTAGAACATCTATAATGCTTTGGTAGCAAGGCATTGGGGAAATAGTAGTAAATGTTCCTAATTTGTTAAAATCGACATTTTGATTTAAAAAAAAGTGTAATCTTGCACCAATATTTTTTATATTTTTCATAAAATTTGTTCTAAATATAAGTTTTGAAAGCTCTATGATTAAACGTTTCAGCAAAGATATAGATATTTTTTTCAATTCTTCAAAAGAAAATAAAAATATTTTTTTTAATCTATTTCAACCTTTTTTATTGGTTTTCGTATTCGTATTAACCTATATCTATATATATGACTCGAAACTGGACTTAAACGGTGACAATTTTGAGTATATCAATCTTGCCAAGTCTTTGATACAAGGGAAAGGATATGCCTTACCTTATAGTAATGATTTCCCTCCTTCTAATTGGTTTCCGCCTGGCTACTCGAGTATACTTGCCGGCATCATGCTGATAATGGGCACAAGCATAAGTGCGTTAAAAATAATGAATGGACTCTTGTTCTTAGCTGGTATACTCATTATGTATAGACTTATTATTACATTATATAATAATAAGGCGCTTGCTTTCACTTTAGCCTTATTGGTTACTCTCAATTGTGGGTTATTGAGGTTTTCCACCATCATTATGTCCGAAATTCCTTATCTTTTCTTCTCATTACTCACCTTTTATTATGTTATAAAATTAAATGAAGAGATTCCATTTTACAAATCGAAGTACTTTTATGGAGTTCTTTTATCCTCTGTAGCTACTTATTACTTAAGAAACATCGGCATTGTGCTGGTAGCAGCCATTGCTATGCAATGGCTGCTCGAAAAAAAATGGAAACAAGCGGGAGTATATATTATAGGGTTTGTGCTTTTATATCTTCCTTGGATAATTCGGAATTCGATGCTTGGGCTCAAAAGCCGTTACGTAAGCACAATGATGGCAGCGAATGCTTGGCGGCCAGAGCAAGGTGAGCTGAACACAGTTGGTAGTTTTTTAGATAAAATGCTCACCAACTTTGTTGACACGGTGGTAAAGGGATTTGCCGAGGTAGTATTCCCATTTATCAACCCTAATGAAACTCCTTTCATTGTGCTCATTGGCAGTGTAGTGCTTATCCTCACGTTTATTGGTGCATGGAAATTGAAAAGATACCGAACTTTGTTTTTGTTCTATCTACTTGGCAATATTGCGATATTTCTGGTGTGGCACGAAGGTAATTCTTCGCGATATGTATGGCCGCTCGCGCCTTTTCTTACCATTTGTCTTTTGGGTGGAGTGTATCAAGTGGTTGTGAATTTGCGAAAAAAACAAAATAAATTGGCGCCTCATTACCTTCCTTACCTATTGCTGCCATTGGCGGTATTAAATGCTTTTGGGTTGAAACAAATACATGCTATGGCCATGGAAAAGGATTACGAACCTGCGTATAGAAATTACTTTGATATGGCAGATTATGTAAAAAAACTAAACAATAACCAACTCATGGTGGCTTGTCGGAAGCCCGGGATGTTTCATTATTTTTCGGATGGATTTGTAACTAATTATAAGGATACCGAAAGCGACCGTGAACTAATAACCGACCTTATTGACAAAAAAGTGGACTATTTGGTGCTCGAAAAACTGGGGTATAGTTCGGTGTATCGGTATCTGCGACCTGCCGTTGAAAAGAATCAGGATTTATTTCAAGTTGTGTATTTCAAGGAAAATCCGAATACTTTCCTTTTGAAGTTTGATATTGAAAAAGCAAAAATCAAATTCAATTACGGACTTTCGCGCCATTAATGTAATCAAACTAGGTTTCAAAATCACTTTTTGGGAGAAAGACGATTTATGTATTAAATGGAACGAATTAAGACATGACACGAACGATTTAAGTACTAAATGGAACGAATTAAGACATGACACGAACGATTTAAGTACTAAACGGAACGAATTAAGACATGACACGAACAATTTAAGTACTAAATGGAACGATTTAAGACATGGCACGAACGATTTATGTATTAAATGGAACGAATTAAGACATGGTACGAACGATTTAAGCACTAAATGGAACGATTTAAGTCATAAATCGTCTCATTATGATTTTTTGCAAATTTATGGAAGGTTCATTGCAAGTGATAAATTCAAACATACTTATAGCAAAACGCCATATTTTAGTACGTAAACAAGAATTGCCTCGACATTAGTATAGAGAATCAAGGACACTAAACTAGTTTGATGGATGAGTTCAGCCTATTTTATTTAATACCTGACTTTTTACCGCGTTTCTTGTTTCCATTCGATGGCATCGAAAATCCATCGCCATCCACTTTATATTCTCTTCTTCTGCTTCTCCAAAACGAGGTACCATTGTGATCTTGATTGGGATCTTTTTTACGAGCATCAAAATGGTGCATTTGAGCCCTAGGTTTATCGGCACGATGAAACAAACGAGAGAAAAAACCACCTGACTTAGCACTGCTTTCCTTGCCTGCTTGCGAAAAGGAAGTAGTTGAAAATCCAACAACAAATATTACAAACAAAAACACTTTTTTCATAGCATACAAACCTAACTATTTCTTGATAATTATCAAGCGTTTCCTTTTACGAGTTTTCAAAAATTTCTAACAATTAAGATTAAAGACTCATTTCCTTAACTAAAAATAGGCTCTTATTTGCGCACCACCCGTATGAATTGCATTGGTTCCTGCCGATTTTCGCCCATCATACGTGATGCTTATTTGCATATTGTTTGATAAATTTCGTTGATAAGCTATTCCCCAAGTGATGTTCTGCCCAGGTTTCAAAGCATCTAACATTTCGAAGGCCAAAGCAGAATTCGGTTGTTTTGCATTATA
The DNA here is from genome assembly GCA_903911435.1 of uncultured Bacteroidota bacterium. GTDB lineage: Bacteria > Bacteroidota > Bacteroidia > 2-12-FULL-35-15 > 2-12-FULL-35-15 > 2-12-FULL-35-15. The sequence continues at coordinate 10,512 of CAIWDF010000104.1, read as the reverse complement.
ACTTATTTGAATATAATTCGCTTTCATGTTAAAACTGCCTTTATTCAATACATTCCATTTCAATTCTGCTCCATAATCCTGTAGTTGAGCCTTTACTTGAAGTGAATCAGTTTCGGTACGGTTTTCCTTATTACTATATTTAAAGGAAACCGAAACTCTAAAGGCTGTAGTGGGCTGGTAGTTGAGTTTTGGTTCCATTGAATAATAATTGATTTTATAGTTTCGCGCACTAAAATATTGTGATGAATTTGCCTTAGTTCCATAAATTCCATCAAAATTACAACTCATTTGTTGAATAAAATTCCACCTCACTCGAGCTTCTTCATAAGCATTCATTCGTTCTTCGTATCCATTCGTTAATAACGATTTGTTCCTTACCTCCTGATACGAAAGATCGATACCAAACAAAGGACTCAATTGGTTTATGAACAAGGTATTTCTAAACGAAGAATTGAGTGTTACCAATGTTTTAAAAGCGGCTGAAGCTGTGTCATTCTTGATAACTAAAAAAGGATTGTAAGCTCGTTCAAGAATATTGTCGAACGATTTTCTATCCACTCTATATGAAGTTTGGTTATTAAATCTTGCCACAAATTTTTTCCAACCTGTTTTGGTTGCCCATATTACCGATGGTTTCACGTTGAGCACTTCGCTAAATTGATTGTTATACGTTTTTATATAACTATTAGTTGGCGTAAAAACTTTGATATACATTGCAAGACTTGGTATAGGCGCAATTTCGAATTCACCTAATTGTTTTATTCCATCGCCATTATAGTCAATCCACTGATAAATGCCAAGTCCTGCTGTTACCTGCACATACGAATATTCTTTCTTTGCTTCTAGTCCAGAACCTATCTCATAAAACGAACTTGAACTTATTACGCCTTTTAACAATTTGAAACTATACTCCAGCCTTGCAACCAAGGAATTATCGGGCAACTGATTGGTGAGTTTTAAATCTAAGATTTCTAATTTTCTATACGAAGCATTAATCTTTAACTGGCTATTCACATTCTTTCCAAGTTCTAAAAAAGCTCCATAATTTCTTGCAAGTGTAGCTTGGTTAAAAGATGCATTGCCTAGTGTATCTTTTACAGCATAGTCAATTCGCTGTTTGTAATTTACTCCATATCTATTTTTGGTGGTATCTGCATTTTGGGCAAAGGCCTGCCATTCCCAGAATTTATAACTATTCGAGAGTAAGGAATCTTTTTTTCCTTTTAGTGAAAACTCATTTTGTTCGAATTCATCCTTTAAGCCAATGCTCAACCATTTTATTTTCTGAGCTACACTAGACTTGTGTCTGTAGAAGTTAGTATTGGTTGCACTTGACGAAGTAAGAAAACTTCCATCATACATTATACTTAAGCCGTTCTTCGAAAAAGTAAACAGCGCATTGTGTTTATTAGCGCTGTAATACGTGCCTTCTTGAAAAGTATTGAATTTGTAACCAACACTTCCAAGTCCTCGTTTTACTAGCGCAACCGATGCCCCAATAATATGTTGGTCGACAAGTGTAGCAGCTGTTCCTCTATTCCAGTCGCGTTCGAACTCAATACTTCTATATCTTTCAATTGGTGAAAAATATTTTTGAACATATTCATAGTTTATGTTGCTAAGTAATTTCATTCCATGCTTCGTACTATCTGTACTTGCTGCTTTTGATATGGATGAAACATTATCATAATTCAATTTGAGTGCATAGCCTACATCATCGTAGCTATCGACAGTTGAGAAGGTATTTAGCACATTATTGCTCACACCGGCTTCCATTGTGAGTTTGTTGTTTTTGTCAAAAACATATTCGAATCCGGCAGTAACCATTTGTTTTTTCTTTGGTGTTATCAATTGAATCACGGGTTCATAACTTCCGTGCAACGTATCGCCATTTACACTAGGTGCAACCCATTGAAACACTTTTCCATTTGCATCCGATATGATTTGATTATAATTCCCTTTCCCTGCACCCACATTACTAAAGGTCACCCTAAAATGCGTGCTATCGACCAAACCGTTTCTTACATATACTTTTGTTGGACTGTACACAAATACTTTTTTGTATAGATGAGTTCCAATAGTCGTATCGGTTTTGTAATACAATATTTCATTCGCATTCCAAGCTATGCTGTCAACGCTTGGTGTGACCGCTCGCGACAATGTATCTCCTATTTTTGAAAGTAATCGCTTGTCATCATCCGACAAAGTTTGTTGCAATGGTTGATTCTTGCTATCTTGTTCTGAATATATATGAAGATGAATTTTTAATTTATTCTGTTCGTAATCGTTTCCAAAATGAAGCAAAGACCGAGCATAATTTTTATCAGAATATTGAAATTCTACCACAATACGCCTGTCCTTGGTGATGATTTGCTTTGCAGTAAAAATAATCTCACCGGTGTTGTAATTAATGGTGTAGTCGTTTTCTTGTCCACGTTCTACCACTTTCCCATCCACATAAATTTTCTCCGAGCCTGATAGTATAATAATGTAGGGTTCGTTTTCATTTCCTTTCAAACGGTATGGACCTTGATTTCCTTCAATGCCCTGAATCTGATTGCGACCAAATTTTCCGCGCGAAACAGCTGCACTCAATGATGTTTTATAAACACCTTGTTTACTTTTTATTTTCGAATCAGGATTTGTCTTAACAGCAGTTGAAAAACTAACACCCTGTGCCTTTTTATTGAAATTCATAAAATATCCTGTAGGTCGCACAAGTTGAAAATCGCCTGCAATTAACTTAGAAGTAGCATTCGATAATTGAATAAATACCTTATCGAACTCTTGTAATTGTTGGGTATTACCTTCTGCTTGAATAGGAATATTATTATCGGTGGCAGCCAAAACTAAATCTATATTATTACTTAAATGTCCTGATAATTGAAGATTAAGATTGGAGTTAACAATCATATCTTGATTGTTCCCAACAGTAAAACCTCTGGAAATACTTCCTGATTTATTCAGTCCTTCCATCCTAAATATATCATCATTATCCGACTTTATGTCATAGCTGAATGGATTCGCATTCCCAAACAAATCGGGTTTTATTCGGTTAATATCCTTGTGTCGCACCGTTTCTGAAAACAAATACGGAAAAGTCTTATACGACAAAATCAAACTTGGAGCGTTGGTGTTTTCCTTTATCTTTTTCTTGTTGATAAACAACTTCCCCTCTGCATAAATTATTTTGTAACAAGAAGTATCCACTTGTTTTCCGTCAGGCGTAGCAATGTTAAAACTCCCAGGAACAATACTTAGTGAATCGAGTTGGATGGTATCTTTACTGAGGCCAATAGTTTTTACACGCGAACTGTTAGTGACTTGAGCCAAACAATTCACAGCTATAAAAAACAATATAAAAACAATGCCCTTTTTAATAATCACAGAATAAAATTACTAATTATGTGCAAACAAAAGCATTTTATACATTTGTAGCATTAAAATATAAACGCAAAGAGATGAAAAAAATTGTCACCTACAACTTAAATGGTATTCGTTCAGCAATGAGCAAGGGATTAATCGATTGGCTCAAAGCCACTAATCCCGATATATTGTGTTTACAAGAGTTAAAAGCCGAGCCATCTCAATTAGACTTGAATATATTTGAAGAGGCAGGATATCATCACTTCTGGTATCCAGCCCAAAAAAAAGGATATAGTGGTGTAGCTATTTTTTCTAAAACAAAACCCGATTATGTTGAATACGGATGCGGAATAGCAGAATATGATTTTGAAGGAAGAGTGATACGTGCAGACTACGGTGATGTTTCGGTAATGAGTGTTTATCATCCAAGCGGAAGTAGTGGCGAAGAAAGGCAAGCTTTTAAAATGAAATGGCTGGCTGACTTTCAGCAATACATCAATAAATTAAAGAAGGAAAGACCGAAACTGATTATCTGTGGCGATTATAATATTTGCCACCAACCCATCGACATTCATAATCCTAAGAGCAATGCAAAAAGCAGCGGCTTTCTTCCCGAAGAACGCGAATGGATTGATTCGTTTATGAAAACAGGCTTTATCGATAGCTTCCGACATTTCAATACAGAACCCCACCACTATACTTGGTGGAGTTACCGATTTAATTCGCGGGCAAAGAATCTTGGATGGAGAATTGATTATAATTTAGTGAGCCAGAATTTAGAATCGAAAATGAAACGTGTGGCCATATTACCCGAAGCAAAGCATTCCGACCATTGCCCAGTAGTATTGGAAATTGATTTTTAAAAAACAGATTTTAAATCTTGGTAAGCAGTTTGAGTTTGTTGCTTGATATGTTCAATCACTTCTTTTACTGAGGAAATCTCATGTATCAATTCTACACTTTGTCCAGCACACCAAAGAGATTGATAGTTGCCTGGATGAATAGAAGCCTCTAACTTTTTCATTCCACTCAATTGAACCCACATCTTAAAGTACTTTTTTGTTCTGGTGTTAATCGACAATTGTTTCTCGAGCCAATTTTGTTTGTAACCTATCTTCTTTGCAAAAGGTGTATCGATGATTGTGCAGGGTGTTCCTGATATTTTTTCGGTGAGAACAATATCTTGCATTTCAGAATTGACAATTGCATTCTTATATTCAATACTTACGCCAGCTTCTACAGTAGCAATAAAACGTGTCCCTACAGATACTCCAGCTGCTCCCATCGATAGCATCGACAATACTCCTGCTCCTGTTGCTATTCCTCCTGCCGCAATAACAATGCTTGTAGGGAAATGCTGATGAAATGACGGAATTAATACTTGCAAGGGGTTTGGTCCAGCGTGCCCTCCTGCACCCTGACCCACGGCTATAAAACCATCGCATCCTAATTCGAAACATTTTTGTGCGTGAGTTATATTGGTAACATCACAGAATACTTTCGCACCATAGCGGTGTGCTTCTTCTATCACTTGCTTTGGGTTACCTAATGAAGTAATGTAAAAGGGAACTTTCTTTTCAATACAAATCTTCAGGTGCTTTTCATATAAAGGGTTTGTTTTTTGAACAATTAGATTTATACCATAGGTTCCCCTTACACTAAGTTTTTCTTTCTCATTGTTTAGATGGTCCAAAACCTTTTCCAATTCACCCTCTTTACGGTAGTTTAAACTCGGAAACGAACCTGCAATACCGTTGTTCATAGCGGCTATTACCATGGCCTCGTTGCTTACCAAAAACATTGGAGCCATTATCATTGGGAAATCTATTTGTAAGCTATCGGTAAGTTGAGTTCTCATTTGGTGAAAAGATTAAAGTAAATTAATCAAAAAAATAATTTATTTTTGAAAGCGTAAAGATAAGACGTTACTAGTAACGATTCAAAACTAATTATTCAAACAATGGCGGTAACAAGAATTTTTGATATCATTCCACAGTTGTTGGAAAAGTACAACAAACCTAATGCTTTGGCGGCTAAGGTAAATGGCAAATGGGTAGAATATTCTACTCAAGAATTTGCCGACACGGTTAATTATTTAAGTTATGGTCTTCTTCAACTAGGGATTGAGAGAGAAGAAAAAATTGGAATCATATCGAACAACAGACCGGAATGGATATTTGCTGACTATGCCATACAACAAAGCGGTGCCGTTAGTGTCCCTATCTATCCAACTATCAGCGAAAACGATTTGAACTTTATTTTTAATGATGCCAAAATAAAATACGTTTTTGTTTCGTCAATTGATTTGTACAATAAAGTAAAAGCTGTTGCTGCAACACTTCCTTCGATTAAAGGGATTTATACATTCAACACTATTGAAGGGGCCAATCATTGGACCGAATTGGTGAATATTGGCAAACAAAATAATAAATCGAAGGAAATTGAAGTGATTAAAAATTCAATCAAACCCAATGATTTGTTTTCTATCCTTTACACTTCGGGCACAACTGGAAATCCAAAGGGAGTGATGCTTTCGCACGATAATTTAATTAGCAATTCAATCGCTTGTCAGGTGTTAGCTCCTTTTCATTCGTCATGGAAAGCGCTGAGCTTTTTGCCATTGAATCATGTTTACGAACGCATGTTGAATACCTTGTATTTATATTTAGGTGTTTCTATCTATTATGCCGAAAGCATTGATACAGTTGGAGAAAACCTTAAAGAAGTGAAGCCTCAGATATTTGTTACTGTCCCTCGATTGCTCGAGAAGGTGTATGATAAAATTATTGCAAAAGGTTCGGAACAAAAGGGAATTAAGAAAGCCATTTTTTTCTGGGCGGTAAATCTAGGTTTGCGTTTCGAATTAAATGGAGCCAATGGATGGTGGTACGGACTTCAATTAAAAATTGCCAATAAACTAGTGTTCACTAAATGGCGTGAGGCTTTAGGCGGAAACGTTGTTGCCGTTGCATCGGGAGGTGCTGCCTTGCAACCTCGCCTTGCTCGAGTGTTTAATGCTGCTGGAATTGTTTGTCTCGAAGGGTATGGATTGACTGAAACATCACCCGTTATTTCCGTAAATAACTTTACTCCCAATAGTATTTGTTTTGGAACGGTAGGTCCTGTGATAGAACATGTAAAGGTGTCGTTTGCCGAAGATGGTGAGATACTTGTGAAAGGTCCTAATGTAATGCTTGGTTATTTCAATCGTCCAGATGCTACTGCAGAAGCAATTGACAAAGAGGGTTGGTTTCATACTGGCGACATTGGAGAATTTGTGGATAATAGATTTCTTAAAATTACTGATCGTAAGAAAGAGATATTCAAAACATCAGGAGGCAAATACATTGCCCCTGTGATGATTGAAAATAAAATTAAAGAATCACCCTTTATTGAACAAGTAATGGTAATAGGAGAGAATGAAAAATATGCATCCGCACTTATTGTTCCTTCCTTTGCTTATCTAAAAGAATATTGCAAGCTCCATAAAATTGAATTTAATAGTAACGAAGAACTCATTAAAAAACCGGAAATAAAATCGAGAATAGTGGAGGAAATAGAAAAGGTGAATAAGAAACTTGCTCATTACGAAACTATAAAACGCCCTGAATTGTTAGCTCGCGAATGGACCATCGATAAGAATGAAATGACTCCGAAACTTTCGTTGAAACGAAAAGTCATCATGGCGGCTAATAAGGATTTGATTGCAAAAATTTACGGAACAACTGAACAATAAACTACTTTTTAGTTAGGTATGACATCTACAAAAAACAACAAAAAGCAAAAGCACCAAAAACCAAATAACGCTAGTACCAACACCAATAAGCTCAACCGAAAAACTGTTATTCAACTTTGCGTTGTGCTCTTCATCGTCTCATTTTTGCTGTATGCAAATACGCTGCATCACCGTTATGTATTGGATGATGCGGCTGTGATTAAAGAGAATGTGTTAACCAAAGGTGGTGTGCATTCTATCAAACAAATAGTATCATCGAGTTATAGAGAAGGTTATGTGAACAACGACCATGGTATTTACCGTCCGCTGACCAAAGTAATGTTTGCTATCGAGTGGCAGTTGGCTCCCGACAAGCCTTTCCTTGGGCATTTGATGAATCTTATTTTTTATTCCATCACTTGTGTTTTGCTTTTCCTGTTGTTTCTGCGATATATCAAAATGAATCCTTATGTTTTATTCTTTGCGAGTTTAATTTTTGCATTACACCCCATCCATACCGAAGTGGTGGCAAACATTAAGAGTAGAGATGAGATAATGGCGGCCTTTTTCTTAATCCTCTCGTTGCTTTCTATTTCGAATTACCTTAATTCGAAGAAAATTATTGCCCTCATTGCTTCTATCGTCTGCTTTTTTCTTGGCTTGTTGTCGAAAGAATCGGCCATTATTTTTGTTGGCATAGTGCCGCTTGTGATTTATTTCTTTACAAGTACTAGTTCGAAAGAAACGATTAAAATAACTGCCGTTACTGCCGTTACTGCTATTGCTTATCTTTTGCTTCATTTCAAAGTAATGGGAACTATTGGGGTTCCTAATATTCATCCTACTGACAATTCGATATTGATGGCAACTAATTATTTTCAACAAAAAGCTACTGCCATTTTTATTTTAGGAAAATATTTATTGCTGCTTTTGTTTCCTCATCCGCTGTCGAGCGACTATTCGTTCAATACCATTCCCATTGTTACTACTGCTGCCAACCTTGGTTTCTTGTTGGCTTTTCTGGTTCATGTAGCTTTGTTGGGTTATGCATTGGTTCGGTTTAAATCAAAACACTTTCTTTCGTTCTGCATTTTGTTTTACCTCATCAGCATGTCCATTGCTTCCAATTTATTTATGGTGATAGGTACCAACCTTGCCGAACGACTTTTGTTCTTTCCTTCCATTGCTTTCGCGTTGGCCTTGGCATGGACCATTGCTACGTTGGCTAAGCTGGATTTGAAGAACCTCAATCAAAAACTATCAGCGGTATTGAGCAGTAATAAGGCCATCGTTGGTGGGTTTGCGTTGATATTGGTTTTGTATTCGTACAAAACAATTGCGCGCAACAAAGCTTGGAACAATGGTGTGACGCTTTACGAAACCGATTTGAAAACCGTTCCCAATAGTTCGCACCTTTTGCTTTTCCATGCCGACAACCTTACGCTTAAAGACTCCTTAGTGGGTTTGTCGGATGATGTGAGGAAGCAACGATTTGCTCTTGCTCAAAAAGAAATTGATAAAGCGCTGAGTATTTACGAGGAGATGCCCGATGCTCATAATGTGGCTGGAAGGATTTGGTACGAGTATAAAAATTATGATTTGGCTTTAAAAGAATATAGTAGGGCCATTTACCTCAATTCGGGCACCGCTTCGTATCATAACAATGTGGCTACCTGTTATTTTTCTACTGCAAAATATCCTGAGGCGGCTGCAGAATTTAAGAAATCGACCGAACTAAATCCTTTGGATGCCGACTCGTTTTGCAATTTGGGTAGTGCGTATGGCGAGATAGGACAAGCTGCTGTGCGAAGCAAGAACAAAGATACTGCCGATAAATACCTGCATCTTGCGATCGACAATTTCTACCGTGCCACTGAACTCAATCCTAAATATAAAGGTGCTTTCCAGTTTTTGGGGCTTACTTATAATACCATTGGCGATACTATCAATGGGAAAAAGTATTTGGATATTGCCCGTGGCTTGTAAATGCAGGTTGTGATTTTGGGGAATGGTTGTTCTTTACCGCGAAGACACTATGGCGCAAAGAAGGCAATAGCGAATAGGCAATAGCGAATAGTTATTCGTAACTGATTTTTTGTTGCTTATTTATAGCTGAGAACGCAGAGTTAAAAACCGCTGAGGCTCGCAAATCCTAAATCATAAATTCTAAATCCTAAATTCTAATTCGTAAGTCCTAAATTTTAATTCGTACTTTCGTATTTCAGAAGTTTATTCATCAGAATACAAATTACCTATTTTTTTCGTGCCTCAACTATACAATATATATGTATCCCTTTTCGGTCAATTTTTAACATTTCGAGCATCTTGTTTTCTGCTTTTTTCATTTTTCGGACAGTTGTTTTTCCGAAAAAAGGGAATTGGTTTTGTAAAATGAAGGTAGGAGATGACAAACTTTCGAGTTCTTGGGGGAACTACCTCCCAGCTCCTCCAAAATAAGTGACCATCCCCTTCTCTTTTCTCTCCAAAAATCTCATATCTTACTGTTTTTAAATGATATAAAAGGCGATAGTTCGCAAGTCTACTGGTTAAAAACTGACAAAAACACCCCCCTTTTGTCAACATGCGAGGGGCAGCCTTGCGCGCAAGGCTATGCCTCGCATGTTTGCGAACGATAGAATTGCAACCAATCCGACCCCTCGCATGTTTGCGGAAGGGTAAATTTTGACCAAGGATAAGGTTCGCACTATTGCGACCCTTAGTTTTTGTTCTTAAGACATCGATCGCAAGTTTGCGAGGGGTAGTTTTCTATCCATTTTTTGGTTTCGCCAACATGATTTCTTCAAAATTTTTGGCCGAAATAGGGTTTGGAATTATTTCTGTGGAGCAATTGTTCACCCAAAAAAAGTTTGAAAAGATGAAGGATGATTTTGTTTTACATACCTTACCTTTTACTTATTCGCTATCGCTAGCTTACCAATAACTAACATTCATCATGTTTCGCATTTTCATGAAAATCGCCCATCTATTTTTGATAATTTTGTTGCGTTAATCAATCATCGTTATTCAATCGTCATCCGATTATCAATTATGTCAATTAAGAATTTCAAATTCACTCCTACGCTGCAAGTCATCAGCTTACTGCTTTTGGCAATAGGCCTTAATTTCAATACGCTTTTTGGTATTTATACCCTAGACGATGCTGTGGTGATGAGCTCCAACACCATGGTAGAAAAAGGCATTAGCGGCATACCCGAGATATTCACGAGCAATTTGCTGGATGGTTCCAAAGGTTCGCATGCCAACCTCACACAGGCTCGTTATCGTCCGTTCTCTACTGCTACCTTTGCGGTGGAGTATCAGTTTTTCGGTCGCAACCCTATGGTGAGTCACCTCATCAATCTATGTATATTTCTATTGTTGGTGCTGGTTTTGTTTCGTTTGCTGCGCACCTCCATCTTTCAGCATCAGCA
>CAIWDF010000103.1 GCA_903911435.1 uncultured Bacteroidota bacterium | reverse complement strand
TGGGTTCTAGACTCCACTTTTTACTTTTAAAAAAACAATCCCGCCCTAGTTAGCGGGATTGTTTTGTAAGATTCAATTGATAAACGTATCCATTGAGTTAAGCACCTGTAACGGTTACTTCGATAACTGCGCTCCAGTGGCCCACTACTGTTCCTTGATAAAGGAAAATAGCTTTGTACTTCCACACAGCCGAAGTGCCTGCTGCTGGCAATGCACTCAAATCGAGAAAATCGGGATGATTGCTTACTGCCAATAGTTTATACCCTGTGCCTTCGTCTTTCCAAATTTGTGCCCCTTCGTATTTGCCTTTGGTATAATGCAAAAGTGGATGACCTCCATAAGCTGTTTTGCCAGTGAGGTTTGGGGTGCCATCGTTTGGAACAAATGGCGAATGTGCTACCTCTATGCCCATGTCTTTACCAATATCGGTGGTGTACTTGAGCGAACCTTTGATGCGGTCGGCCAATTTGGTGAAACGCAACTGCACATTGGCGGCAACCAATGCTGGAGGTGCATCGTACACAGGTGGCACTGGTACGCTGGTTAATACTGAACTGCCGTCACCATAACGCAGTAGGTCTTTGAATCCTGTAACGTGAGGTGCATAATCCTTCACTTGATTCTGGACACCCAATGTCCATCTGAACAGTTTGGCATCAGCCTTTGCACTGTCCATTTCTTCATCCGTAATACCAAGAATAATTTGGTAAGTTAGAATTTTGTTAGCGAATTTATCAAGCTGGTCAGCAAATTCCGAATCGCCTAATTTTATATATGTTCCCATTTTTTCTGTTTCTTTTTTTTATATTATGTTGATTTACTAACTATTGCATTGTTGCCCAAACCAAAATCAGCGATAGCCGACTGGTAAGCCGAGTTAGCAAACAGGTGGAGAATGATTGTGGAGCGGTAAAAAAACGTTTTTGACAAGTGGGCAAGGGTTGCCGACAAGTAAAAAAGGTTTGCCTACCCAAAGTAATGGTTGCCGACAAGTAAGCAAGCGTTGCTGACAAGTAAAGAAAGGTTGGTTTTTGGTCGGCAAGGTTCGACTACCTGTCAGCAAAGCCGTTTGACAAGTGAGCCAACTTAGCGTCATGGTACAACAAGCTGGCGCACTGGTAAAAAATGGTTGCTTACCTGTCAGCAATAGTTGCTTACCTATGAGCAAACCTAGACTATTGGTATTAAAACCCTGCACACCGGTAAAAAAGGAAGGCGATTGGGTAATGAAACTTGGAATACGAGTAACCGAACTTTGATAACAAACAATAGGAGAAGAAAAATAAAGCGAACTACAAACAAGCAGAACACCTACCAATAGCCTATAAACAAAGGACTTTATGAGGAATAATAAATGGGGGGGGGGGGGTAAAACGAGCCACCAGCAAGGCTTTCGGAGCCTCTGAAAGCCGCACAGGGCAATGGTTGCGAGATGTAGCAGAATTAACCATAGTAAGAATGTGAATTCGAAGGCTAAGATACGTATTTTATAGGTACGATAGGTCAGGTTAATGGCATTTTTTTGAAATGATAATGTAGAGTTTACTATCTTTTATTTAGGATTTGTTGATTTAGGATTTAGGATTTAGTAAAAGACCTCACCCCCGGCCACTCTCCAAAGGAGAGGGGTGACGGAGTGGGGATGGAGAATTTAGGAGCTTTACGAAATACGAATATTACGAATGCTTGGTGTGCCAATTCACTAATGCCTATTCGCTATTGCCTGATTAAGTGCTTTCTTCCTTCGCGGTAAAAAAACCGAAATTCTACCTTATTTACCATTAAATTTTATTGTAAAAAAAACTGTAGGTGTGTAACAACCTATTACACGCATGGTGCTTGCTATGATAAACCAATGTGCCGTAAACAGGGCTTTAAGATAGGGTGTAATGGTTTCTATTACAAGTAGCGGACTCGAAAGTATGACAATTGACAATCGGTAAGAATGACAGATGAATGAGTGTATCTACTATTTCCCACCCCGTGGAATGGAAATACTTTTGTGTCGTAGATTTTGATGAAGAAATGAGAACGGAAAAAGAAACTAAAATCTACCGAAAAAATTAAAAGAAAATGAAAAATCAAGTTTTAATAATAAGCAACAAATTGGCCAACATTTCGGGAGCTTGTGATTTTTTCGAAACCAAAGGTATTGATGTAAGAAGAAGCGCTACTGCCGAAACCGCTTTGTATTTGGTAACCGTAATACAACCACCACTTATATTAATAGACAATACGTTGAAAGCGATGAATCCTATGACATTTGCTCAAATAATAAAAGGCGACCAACGCACCAAAGATATTCTATTGGTGATGATGACCGAACAAGAGAAAGAAAAATTAGCAGATCATTCTTTCTTGAGTATATGGGATGGCATCATAAAATATCCGATTGATAACGAATCGTTTTATGCCACCGTACAATCGTATTTAAATACTGAACTTAACTAAAACCTTAGAACTTATGAACACATTAGTATACCTACAAAACTATTTCGATTTAAAAGAACAAACCGAAGATGGCTGACTGAAAAAGCAAAAGCGCCAGAAACAAAAAATTAAAAAATTAAAATTATAAGAAAGAAAAATTACAACAAAAAATAACATTTTAATACATAGAAATCATGAAAAATCAAATTTTAAAATTCGGAGCAGTTCTAATGATAACTGCAGGTTTATTTCAACCTACTAACTCAACTTCTCAAACAGTAGCTGGAGGAGATTATCATTCATTGTCGGTATGCAGCGACAACACAGTACGTGCATGGGGTTATAACGCTTATGGTCAGTTGGGCGATGGCACAACTACTAATAGAAATATTTCGACAGGTGTCACCGGTTTGGAAGGAATTATTGCTGTAAATGGAGGTCAAAATTTTTCAATGGCATTAAAAAACAATGGAACCGTGTACACATGGGGAGGAAATGATAAAGGCCAATTGGGCGATGGAACAATCAGCAACAAATTTCACCCAATAAATGTGAATGGATTGAGTGGAATTATGGCAATCTCAACTGGATTTTTCCATTCCATTGCATTGAAAAATGATGGTACCGTGTGGACTTGGGGTTGGAACTCAAACGGACAACTTGGCGATGGAACCATTAACGACAGACATACACCTATACAAGTACCAGGCTTATCAGGCATCATAGCTGTTTGTGGAGCAGGCGAACATTCATTTGCTTTGAGAAACGATGGAAGTGTATGGGCTTGGGGCAGAAACTTGAATGGAGAACTTGGAGACGGTACTACTACCGATAGACAAAGCCCTATTCACATTACTGCATTAGCAGGTATCACATCAATTGCTGGTGGAGGTATGCACTCCATGGCTTTAAAAAATGATGGAACAGTATGGACTTGGGGAGGTAACACTTTCGGACAATTAGGAAATGGAGGAAACACAGAAAGCTTGACTCCAATAATGATCACTACACTTAGTGGAATTATAGAAATAGGTTGTGGAGGTGTAAACTCAGCTGCTTTAAAAAACGATGGAACAGTATGGACATGGGGATACAATCCTAATGGCGAACTTGGCGATGGAACTACCATCAATAGAAACGCTCCAGTGCAAGTAAGTAACTTAACCGATGTTCTTAGCATAGCTGTAGGTGCTGACCATACATTGGCTTCAAAAAGCGATGGTACATTTTGGGTATGGGGATTAAATGCTTTCGGTCAGTTGGGCGATGGTACCAATAGCGTAAGATTAACTCCAGTTCAAATATTGACCTATTGCCCACTAGTAGCTGGTGTGTCAAACATTCAAAAAAGCTCCTCACTTAGTATCGTGCCAAACCCAAACAACGGTATCTTTAATATTGTAATCAATAAAGAAAAATTGACCGGTGACAATAACAATTTAAGTGTATACAATGCTATGGGCGAAAAAGTATATGAGTCAACATTGACTAGCTTAAAAGACAATGTGATTGATATTACCAAACAAGCTGCTGGTGTTTATTACATCAAAATGAAAATAGGTGATGAGTTAACCACCACCAAATTCATCAAACTGTAAGCACACTCAACATCGTGTTCAACCAAATTAACAACCATAGTCATGAAAACTCAAGTTAAAATATCAAAAGGAAAAGCAGTCAGAAAACCAATTTATCTTTCACTTTTCGTAGCATTGGTTTTAATGATAAGTATTAAAAGTGCAACAGCACAAGTTAGAACCTATAGCCCACTCACTTATGGAGTGGGCTATAGCTCTTTCCTTTCGGGAAACGGGCATGGAACGTTTTACTCGTTCACGTTAAATGTCAATAAAAACAAACATGGGTTTAGTATCGGACCCTGTATTCAAAAAACATCACAACAAATCAGCACTGTAAAAGTTACCTACTCTTATCAATTAGCCGAAGATCAAAGAAGATTAAACCTTAGAGTGTTTTCGTATTTGCTTTATGCTGATAATCTACCTTTAAGTTTCTCAACCGTATGTTTGGAAGAACGTCAATCTCGTTCTCAAGAAAAATGGGAGCAATTGAATAATATTTCAACCGATTGGAGTAAAGTGAAATTATCAACAATCGAAACAGGAATGGGCGTTGAAGTAGGTGTAAGAATAATGAATGGTATTGTACTTAGGAATTATATTGGTCTTTCTGTGTTTTATCACACGCAATACACCAGCGAGATGTATAGCGACAAAATAGCCCCAGTATTGATGGTGGGTACTTCGCTAAACATCTTCAATAACTATTAATAATTATTGTGTAGGAGTTGTATTTACACTTCTACACCACTTTTTAGTTTTACAAGAAGTTTATTTACCCACCCTGATAATCACTTCTTGTTTTAGAATTTATTTAATATAACTCTTAAAATGTATCACTTACTTGACATAGACATCGAACGCTTGGAAGTAATCATTTTGAATTTGATTCCCGCCTTTATTAGTTTCGCATTACTTATTTACATCCTTTTATTTTTTTCCAAAAACAAAACCAATATTGTTTTTGGAATTTTTTTGGTAGTTGTAGGATTATGGCAACTAAGCGCAGGCCTTACACGAGATTGCATTTATGCCGATGCAGCCAGCATCTGGTACCGACTCTCATTAATGAGTATCATCTTTGTTGTTCCTTTAGGTTTGTTTTTCTCCCTACTCATTTTGAACTGGCAGAAAAAAACGATTTACAACATTGTTACCTACACACAGCTTATTCCAGCAATTTTATTTGTACTCTTGCTCACTATCAAACTCGATTCATATGCCATTGTAAGTTCAGAACAATGGAGATGGATTGTCGATCCTCATCCTTCATTCGTTACCTTGTCCATTTACATTTGGCTCTCACTTAGTTCAATATTTGCAGTTGGTGTGTTATGGTACACCTATTTCAAATCGATATCGAATTCCATTAAGAGCAGCCAAGTCTTGTTGTTAGCTATCGGATTAAGTTTCCCAATAGTTGGTGGTATTCTTACCGAGTTTGTATATCCGTTGGTATTAAAAATAGATGGAGTACCCATCACCGGGACCTTCTTTACTTTTTTTACGATTAGTTCGGTCATTGCAATCAAGAAATATCAATTGTTGGAGTATTCGCCAAAACACCATTGGGATGATATTGTAGAACGCATGAACGAAGGAATCGTTATACTTAATAAGAAGGATGAAATCATGTTTGCCAATTTGACATTTTGCAAACAAACAGGTTACGATTTCGAAGAAATAAAAGGAAAGAATGCGACCGCATTGTTTCTTATAGGCACCAATCAAAAAGAAACATTTTCATCCATCGTTGATTCAAGTAACCAATCGGGATCAAAAGAAAAAGAAACTCAACTTCGGACAAGTAATGGGGAGTATATATGGGTGTCAATAAGTGGTTCGCCTTATTTAAACAAAACAAAGAAAACGGTAGGTTACATCGGCATTCAAACAAACATAACCGAACGAAAACTGTCGGAAGAAAAATTATTAAAATTTAATCGGCTTTATTCCGTATTGAGTTTTATCAATCAAATGATTATTCGCTCCAACAAAGAACACGATTTATTTAACGAAACCTGTAAAATAGCAACCTCCTATGGGAAGTTTCCTTTTGTTTGGATTGGATTATTGAATGAAGACACAAAAAAGGTTGAACTTGCTGCTGAAAGTAATGCAACCGATGAAGATTTAGAATATTTTTCAAATTTTTATTATCGAGATAATGGTCCTATCTCCATTGTAATACAGACAGGTTCTTATTTTGTAATTAATGACTTTGAAAGTTTATCCGAAGACTCGAAATGCAGAAAGTGTGCAAAAAGTCATGACTTTAATTCAGCTATTTTCTTGCCAATAAAGAAAGGCGGTAAAACCATAGGTACTTTTATTCTCTTTTCATACGAAGCCAATTTCTTTGACAAAGAAGAAATTGATTTGTTAACCGAAATCTCAGGTGATATTTCTTTTGCACTTGATGTTATCGACAAAGAAACTCAGCGAACTCTTTTCGAGAAGAACTTAAAACATAGTAAACATAGACTTAAAGAAGCACAAGCAATTGCACATGTTGGAAGCTGGGAACTTAATTTTTCAACTGGTATCGCTACCTTTTCTGATGAAGCTTGCAGAATTTACGGACTACCAATTGAGCAGAACAAATTGCCGTTTAAATCCGGGCTCGATTTTATACATCCTGACGATTCTCACGAAGTGATTAATGCTCTGCAAGAAAAAGAATCTTCATTAGGTGATTCCGCATTTTACCACAGAATTCTACTCAATGATGGCACCATAAAATACACCTATTCAAAAACACAGTTCGAAATCGATAGTGATGGAAAGCCAATGGGACTGATGGGGATTGTTCAAGATGTTACCGAACTTAAGCTTGCAGAGCAAAAAAAGGAATTCGATAAGAATAATCTTTCTGCACTCATTAATAATACCAATGATTTAATGTGGAGCGTAGGTGTCGACAAGCATTTAATCACATCAAACATTGCCTTCGATAGTTTAGTGAAATTAATTTCAGGGGATGCAGGATTAGAAAGTATCAATAATTTAGAAAAACTCAACGCTTATCAGATCAATCGTTGGGGTAGCTTCTACAACAAAGCGCTATCAGGAGAAACATTCACAATCATTGAACATATCGACACACCTTACAAAAATTGGTTCGAAATTTCTTTTTATCCAATACGAAAGGAAAAAAATGTAATCGGTACAGCCTGTTATTCTAGAAACATAACTGAGAAAAAGAAATCGGAAGCGGAGATTATTAAGTTAAACCATGAACTTGAAAACAGAGTTATTCATCGTACCGTAGAGCTGGCTAAAGCCAATGTTCAACTTGAGGAGAAAGCAAATATGTTGATAAGCGCAAGTAAACTCATTGAACAGAAAAACAGAGACACCATCGACAGCCTCAATTATGCTAAAATAATTCAGAATTCAACTGTAAACAAGAAAGGAATTCTCTTCAAACATTTCTCCGAATCGTTTATTATCAACATGCCCTTGAATATAGTTAGTGGTGATTTTGTGCGTGTAGACGAGAAAGATAATCGAATTCTTATCGCACTAGCCGATTGCACCGGTCATGGTATCCCAGGAGCATTAATCACAATGATTGGCTATTCATTCTTTAATGATGTTATAAATTACAAACACAAAATAATTCCATCTGAAGTATTGCATGCACTCGATACAGAATTTTTACACATTACTAATGAAGCACTTGAGATAAATGACGGAATGGATGTTGGATTCTGCAGCATTGATATCAGCAAAATGGAGTTAAAGTTTGCAGGAGCTCATCGGCCATTGTATGTATTAAGAGATAATTCTCTTATAGAAATAAAAGGTGATAATCTTTCTATCGGAGGAAAAGCAATGGAAAATAAAAAATACACCAACAACAATATCAAATTGAAAAAGAACGATGCTATCTATTTGTTTTCTGATGGATTTACTGATCAGTTTGGAGGAGAAAAAGGAAAAAAATATTCATCGAAACGTTTCAAAAACACATTGCTTTCTATTCAGGACTTGAATATGGAAGAGCAAGAAATCTATCTTAAAAAAACGATCTTCGACTGGAAAGGTAACCTAGACCAAGTGGACGACATTTGTGTATTAGGTATTCGCATATAAGTTTACATTTCATTAAAATAATCTTACCATTTTCAATATAATAAATGACTTTTTAATTTAGTGTAGTCTATTTAATCAAGCTGTCACTCTTAAAAGTCATTATTCGTATTACACGTATCTCCTTGTTTCTACTATTGTAGGCGTTGAAACGACCGTGTAATTTTGCGGTGAAATATTTTATATTACTACCAACCTAAAACTTACGCCATGAACACAGAACAACACAATATACCAATTGAAAAAAGAGTTCAAAGTATACAGGCTAATAAAAATTTAGATATAAATCATTATTTCCGATTACGAAAAATTATGCTCCTTATCTTATTTCTCTCTTTTAAATTAGCCCTTTTTGCTCAAACAAATTGGTTAGGTATATCAAGTAACAATTGGTTTTCCGAAGAAAACTGGAGCAACGGTTTACCAACTATTAACTCCACAGCGAACATTTCAGCGGGAGTCCCGAATATGCCAATGATATTGGCAGAAGGAGCGGAGTGTAAAAATCTCGTTCTTCATTCCGGAGCATCATTGTCCATGAACGAATCAGGCGAATTAACACTTTCTGGAAATTGGATGAATGAGGGGACATTTAATCCAAATAATGGAATTGTGAACTTTGAAGGAACAACCACGCAAGGAGTTTTTGGAATTACCACATTCGATTTGCTATTTATCAACAATTCCTCTGGAGTATTTATTGGGAACAACATAACCGTGAGGACAATATTGAAATTTGATAATGGTAACTTGATGACCGGGGACAATACAGTAACTGTTGATACGAATGGAATATCAGTGCCAATCAATGGGTTTGTAGATGGAAATTTAAGACTTTTCACTCCGGAAGGATTCGGTATTTCGGGTTGGTACACAGTGGGAAATAATTCAGGATTTACACCAATCGAATTGTTTTTTGATAATGTATATAACGCAGGATACATCACAGTTAAAACGGTAAAAGGCGACCATCCGTACATCGGAACAAGCGGGTTCAATGACACGTTAACCGTTAATAGATATTGGTCAATTGGAAACGAAGGCGTAATTTTTGATCAATGCAATGTTGGTATTCAATACTTAAATTCAGATAGAGACCCAAGCTTGGTCGACACTGTTACTTCCTTGAGAATATATTCGAACGGAAACTGGTCGAGTTTGCAGAATGGAGATAACCTTATTAACTATCATTCAACAGCGAACCTTACTTCATTTGGTGATTTACAGATAGGTGAATTAAATGAAATTACTCAAAGTGCCATTATAAATCCAGTGTATGGCGCACAAGGCCAAACGTTGGATATTGTCGTTTTTGGAGAGGGTTTTATCAGCGTAGTTCCTGATTTTAATTTTGGGAATGACATCACCATTAATTCAATAACTATCGAATCAGACACTAGAATTGCCTTAAATATTAGTATTGCTCTTGTTGCCGAACTCGGCACACGAACTGTCGTGATTGGCGGATATAATGAAGAAATGATTAATTCCGCAGACAATTTCACCATTACACCTGCATTACCTGTTTCGAACTTTGAGGCTTCACAAGCAAATATTGACTGTTATCTTGACGGTTCAATGACGTTTAATAATCTTTCGATTGGAGCAACAAATTACATATGGAATTTTGGAGTTGGAGCTAATCCGTGCATTTCGAATGAACTAGGTCCTATTCTTGTGAGTTATGCTACAAGTGGCTCGAAAACAGTTTCACTTATTTCAGTCAATTCAAGTGGAAGAGACACACTTACCAAATTTGCGTTTATAAACGTTAATGCGCAAGCTCCATTGGCACCGAGTACAATTACCGGTCCCATTGATGTTTGTTCATTATTAGGTGCAAATGTTAACTACTCTTGCCCAGAAGTAACTTCAGCAATAGAGTATAACTGGACTGTACCCATAGGAACTAATTTAGTTTCTGGGCAAGGGACTTCTAACATTGTAGTACACTATCCTATCGTTGGATATAATTCTGGAACTTTATCCGTGAATACTTCGAATGGATGTGGTGTAAGCTCTTCAACACAACAAGTTCCAATAGCAGTATTGCCTGCTCCAGGCTTTATAACAGGACCAAATGCTGTTTGTGGTCTCTCAACGGCTGTTTATTCCATAATGCCTGTTAATGGTGCAATCTCTTATTTATGGACTGTTCCGAGTGGATTGACGATAATTTCAGGACAAGGCACTACCGCAATTCGCACATCCATCTTGTCAGGAACTATAAACGGAAACATTACTGTGAAGGCAACAAATTCTACATGTATTATTAGTCCCGCTTCCACTTTATTGATTACTAAAAAGCCACAAACGCCTGAAACCATTCAAGGTCCAATTTCTTTGTGTGGGCAATCAACAGCGACTTATTCAGTCCCTTTGGTATCAGGTGCCACTTCGTACACTTGGTTAATTCCATCAGGAATGAGTATTACAGGAGGAAACAACACAAGGACTATAACTGTTAGTATCACACCCACATTTGTTGCTGGATTCATAAAGGTTACTGCCGTCAATTCTTGCGGTAGTGTGGCAGGAACTTCGCTTTCTGTTCAAGGGAAAATCCCTGGTCTTACTTCATCCATTTCCGGACCAATCAATGTTTGTGGATTGAGTACAATTACATATTCTGCTGCGGGAATATTGGGTGCAACTAGTTATTCTTGGTTCTTACCAAGTGGGTTTTCGGTTCTTTCAGGAGGTACTACTAACAGCATTACAGTATTAAATAATGGATTCACAAATGGAAGTATTGGAGTTTCGGGAATAAATGGATGTGGTACAGGCCCTAGAAAAGCACTTGCCATTAATATTGTATCGAGTATTCCTGGATTAATCACTGGACCTACGTTGACTTGTGGTTTGACCTCAGCAACATATTACATTTCACCAGCTGCAGGAGCCTTGGTCGATGCATATCATTGGGTTGTACCTACAGGAACTACTCTCAATTCAGGCCAAGGAACAACTAATATCTCTATAAGTTTTGTAAACCCTGTAACAGGAACTATTTCGGTGACATCTAATAATGGATGTGCAAATAGTGTAGCTAGAACACTTGCCATATCGAAAGTCCCGAAGACCCCAGGAGCAATCACTGGGCCTAAGGTATTTTGCGGTTTAACAACAACAAGTTTTTCAATCGCACTAGTGAGTGGAGCATCCAATTATTTCTGGATGGTACCATCTGGAATGAGTATTAGCAATGGACAAGGAAATATTTCTATTACGGTTAGCGTTCCTCCTGCTTTCACTTCGGGACAAATAAGAGTTTATGCGCAGTCGTTATGTGGTTCAAGCTCACCAGCTATTCTTGCTTTTGGTGCTTGCGCTGAACCAATTCAAGATACAACTTTTGAATTAAAATCGTCATCGATTTCAGTAATATCTCCTAATCCTGCATCCGAAGTGATTGAAATCACCATAAACACTGTTAGCTTATCGAAAGAAATACAAGTTGAAATTTATGATTTGCTCGGTAATATAGTTCTGTCTTCCAAGCAATCAATCATTCAAGGTCAGAAAACAGTTGAGACAGAAGTGAAACAGTTGAAGAACGGAGTCTATATTGTTAAAGTCATCCAAGGAGATTATTCGCCAATTTTAACACAAAAATTCGTTAAACAATAATAGAACATTTTTGCAAATCGGCTTACAATTTATGGAGGAGGAATAACGAAAGTTGTTCCTCTTTTTTTTGATTATTAGCGTATTAAATTGAATTTCTTGACTCGTCATGTTGTTAGCATCGGTGTTAAGTTTGTTAGCATTGGGGTTAAGTTCGTTAGCATTGGGGTTAAGTTTGTTAGCATTGGGGTTAAGTTTGTTAGCATTGGGGTTAAGTTTGTTAGCATTGGGGTTAAGTTTGTTAGCATTGGGGTTAAGTTTGTTAGCA
>CAIWDF010000102.1 GCA_903911435.1 uncultured Bacteroidota bacterium | reverse complement strand
ATTGGAATAGCTTGTGGAAATACACTTACTTATCTGGAAATGGAGATAGTGCTGGCGGGGCATGGCAAGACTTATCCATCAACCTACCTGCAACGGGAGGACAATTCGACAAATTTCAAACTCAAGAATCTTATGACATGGTGGTAAAAGTAAAACCAGGAAACTCAAACATCGTTTTCCTTGGAGGAACTAATCTCTACCGATCGAATAGTGCTTTCCAAGATTCGACTCATACTACTTTTATTGGAGGTTACGAACAATTTTCTCAAATGCCTGTCATCAATTCCTATCCCAATCATCATCCCGATCAACATTGCCTAGAATTTCTTCCTTCTAACCCTGATATAATGATAAGTACGAATGACGGTGGAATATTCAAAACGGTGAACAATATGGATACAGCCGTTGCTTGGCAACCACTCGACAATGGATATCTCACTTCTATGTTTTATACGGTTGCCATCGACCACTCTTCTGCCAATAATGATATCATCACAGGAGGAGCACAAGACAATGGTTCTTGGTTTACAAATAATGCCAACCCAACTTCTCCATGGACACACCCTCATGGTGGAGATGGCTCTTATTGTGCTATTGCGGATAATCACACTTCCTATTACTTTTCAATTCAAAATTGTATGCGATTGGTAAAAGCTAATTTGGATGCTAATGGAAACACCTTGAGTTTTGCTCGTATTGATCCTATCGGAGGGAAAAGGTATCAATGGATGAATCCGTTTGTCCTCGACCCAAATAACAATAACATCATGTACCTCACAGGCGGAAAATACTTGTGGAGGAATAGTGATTTATCAGCAATTCCATTAAACAATACTTGGGATTCCATTTCCACCAATTGGGTTCGATTCAATGACTCTGTACCAACAGTTAACTCAGAAATAACTGCGGTGAGTGTATGTAAGACTCCAGCCAATCGTGTTTATTACGGCACCGACAATAAACGAATCTACCGAATAGACAATGCAAATGTTGGTAATCCAACACCTGTGGATATTACTTCAACAGCAACCGGAGCGAACGCGTTTCCTGGTGGCTATATAAGTTGTATTGCCGTTGACCCTACTGATGGAAATAAGCTATTTGTCATCTTCTCGAATTACGGATTGTATAGCATTTTCTATTCTTCCGATGGTGGTACTACTTGGAGCAAACAAGGAGGAAACCTCGAAGGAACTGCAGCTGGAAGTCCTTCCATTCGTTGGGCAAGCATATTACCTGTGGCCGATGGCAAGGTGTATTTGGTAGCAACTAGTACTGGAATGTATGGAACCGATTCGTTACGTGGCACTGCAACTACTTGGGTGCAACTAGGTGCAAATACAATTGGAAATGTATCATGCGACATGATTGAAACCAGAATATCTGATGGATTAGTGGTGCTTGCAACTCATGCGAATGGGATGTATTCGACTCATATTTCTTCGGTACACGATTTGGGTGTTACCATAAAAGAAATTTCGGAATTTAATAATGAATTAAACCTAAACGCATATCCTAACCCTATGGCGCAACAAGCCACCATTGAATTTAATTTGGATAAAAAATCAAAAGTAAATCTTCAAGTTTGGGATGAGTACGGGCGATTGGTAGAAACTTTGATTGATGCTCAGATGCAAGAGGGGAAACACTCGGTTCAATTCGATAGAAAGAACTTGAGTTCGGGTATCTACTACTATAGTTTATTAGCCGACAATAGAAGAAAAACAAACAAATTGGTGATTGTAAAATAGCGCCAAGTTTATTCAGAACATTAATAGTAGAGGACATTACAGGCAAGTAGTGAAACAAAAAAAATAATCTTCGGTGAATTTATTTTACTTGTGCATTAAACTTTTTGTTTTGCATGTCGTCATAGAAACAGTTCAACAAAATAAATTAACTAAAAACTAATTAAGAAAATGAAATCAAAAAATGTTTTTAAATACCTTATGGTAGTAGCAATCATGGGTATGCTTTTTACTTCTTGTAAGAAAAAACAAGACGACACTGACAATGACACATCAGCTGCTGGCGACAATGCCCTTGCTGAAGGAACTTACAACGATGTTCACAACATTGCTGATGAAGCAATAAATATGAATCTAACCTCTTACATGCCCGTTAGCAATAATGGAGAAAAAGGGATTTGCAGCTCGTGTGTATTAGGAATTTTAATAGACACCACGAGTGGATTATCTCATACTATGCATATTACTTTTGGCAATACAGCAAGTACTGCTAACTGCTTATGTGCTGATGGTCGTTTAAGACGAGGAACTATCAACGTATCTTGGCAAGGACATTATCGCGATCAAGGTTCTGTGCACACAATTACTTTTACCGATTATTATGTTAACGATAATCAGATTTTAGGAACAAAAACAGTAACCAATATGGGTAGAAATTCAGCTGGGCATTTGGTATTCTCAATCAATGTGAATGGAAGTATTATTAAGTCGGCAGCTAATGGAGGCGGAACTATTACATGGACATCCACAAGACAACGTGAATGGATTGGAGGAGAAAGCTCTCCAACTTGGAGTGATGATGTATACTTAATTACTGGTTCTGCTTCTGGCACAAATGCACATGGCAATACGTTTACCGCACAAATAACAATTCCTTTACGAAGAGAAATTGGCTGCCATCATTTTGTAAGTGGGCGATTTGATTTAACACCTACAGGCAAAGCCACACGTACCATCGATTTTGGAAATGGTGCTTGTGATGACCAAGCTACGGTTACCATCAACGGAAATGTTTATAATATTACCTTGCATTAATCTTTTTGATATTGTTTAGTGAATCTCCCGTCTTGCACCTCTGCAAGGCGGGTTTTTTATTTTTAGCCTAGTGGTTATTTTAAATCAGAAATTGCATCCTCAACATTTATTCGAACGATTCTATTTATTACTTTTGAACGTTCCATTTAAGAACTTAATTCATGATTCGACTTTGTTTTATTTTTCTATTTCTTTTACAGTTCTCTGTGTTGAGTTTTGCACAGATTGACACCTCGTGTAAGTCGAAGGCAGGAGTTTACTTGAATTCTGTGGCGTTTGATTCAAATACATTTACCGACAGCATTTGTTTGAACAACAAAATGGATAGAATAACAATGGGAAACAACTCCATCATTAAGTTGTATTCTAAGAAGAATGGTCAGAAACGATACGAGCCAGGAGATATTTTCGGATACAGTGACGGTACTAATAAATATCGCTTTTTTTACGATGATAAAAATGAAGGTGGTCCTTTTGGATACTTCAAACTTGAAGAAATCAATGGACTACTCATTTATTCTCAATGGGCGCTTCATGGTGGCACTTCTTATTTTTACAGCAAAGATTTGGATAGTCCGATTAAAGAATTATTGAAAAAGAATCTGGATAGAGATTTTCCGAATGAAGATTTTAGTAGAGAAGTGCTTTCATTAAAAAACTTAAACAAAAACAAGGAAGCGGTTACAAAATTGAAAGCCATTTACCTCAAATACTATTCTACAAACAAATTATCTCCAGGTAAACAATAGTTAAGAAGTCGAAACGATACTCAATCGCCTTCGATTTATTCCAAAATCGACCAAATAAAGTACTCCTTTATCCATTTAGCCCAATAATTAAAGAAGGTAAAACCTTTACGATTGCATAAAATTCCTTTCGCTACAGCGAAAAGGTCATTCGCTATAGCGAAAAAGGTAAAAGCTATAGCGGAAGGGTCGTTCGCTATAGCGGAAGGGTCGTTCGCTATAGCGGAAGGGTCGTTCGCTACATCGGAAGAGTTCTTCGCTATAGCGGAAGGGTTGTTCGCTATAGCGGAAGGGTCGTTCGCTACATCGGAAGAGTTCTTCGCTATAGCGGAAGGGTTGTTCGCTATAGCGAAAGAGTTGTTCGCTACATCGGAAGGGTCGTTCGCTACATCGGAAGAGTTCTTCGCTATAGCGGAAGGGTTGTTCGCTATAGCGAAAGAGTTTTTGACTATTCAACCTTACCTAAAATGAACTAAATCGCAAGAATTCTTTGCTGGTTTTACTTACAACGATATAAAGTACCCGACAGAAACAATTCCAGTGAAGATAGTTGTAATTGTATTGAATAAGGACTTTAGACGAACTATGAACTGAAAATCGCTAATACTAAATTGGAGATAAATTCATCTCAGGTATTTTATTTCACACTTTCCAAAGCGTCTTTTATTGGGATCACTTCATTTAAATTGAACGCAATAATAAATGCGTCTTTCAAACCAAGTTTCTTGGAAAGTTCATTTTTCAATCGCTGAGCTTGGTTATAATCAGTAAACGACCCCACAGTATAACGAGTGGAGCCATCTTCAATAACATCCGTTTTAATGTCTTTTATTTTAGTCAATACAGAAAGTTTATCATTTGGCACTTGATTTTTGTATTTCCCTACTTGAACTCTGAATGTGATATTTTTCTTATCAAATTTTGTTGGAGTTTCATTATCTGGTGTTTCGTTTATCTCTCCCTTTTTCATCGGTGTTGCACCTGCCTCCAATATCGAAACTCTATTCCCATTTTTATAAGCTGTAATAAATGCATCTTGATACCCCTTCAATATCATGTTGGCTTTGTGTTTTGCAGCCTCATCAATGGTTTTGAACGCCCCTGTTGAATACTTATACCATCCATCTTCTGTCTTTATTTCGATTAAATCATTGATGTCATGAAATACAGATTTCGACAATCGTTTTCGGAAGGCACCTAATTGAACCCTCAACACTGTACCCGAAGTTTTTGAACTTGTCGCAACCTCTTTGGTTGTGGTTGAGTTCTCTTTACCATCCGTAATCTTGTTCTCTTGTTTTGTTAATTTGTTTTCAAGTTTGGTGTTATCAATCGGTTTCTCCTTTGTTTCCTTATTAATTAACAAAGCGCTCTCTTTATCATCTTTAGTTTTAACTACAGCATTCTCTTTAGTTGGATTCACAACATTACTTTTAAATACAGGTGCATCTTGAAAAACTCCTTTTTGTTTAAAAACCACTTTTGCATCAGCAAAACCTTGTTCAATGAGTTCTTGTTTTCGTTTTTCTGCATCTAAAGCAGTAGTATATTTTCCGGCAGTATACATTGTTGTTGAGTCATCTAGAATATTACTAGAGATATCATTCACACTTAAAAATTTTGTCATCGTCTCCGCAGGCACAGCTTTCTTGAAGTTCCCAACACTTACCATGTACTCCTTTTGATAAAAATTAGAATAGAACGATTTACCATTATGATCGTGTACTTCCACTTTGGCAAATGCACCTGTAGAATCCATGTAAACATTGTATTGATGCAACAACAATGAATCACTCATTTGCACACCGTTTGCATCAACAAGTGCACCCATTGGTGTATTTAATTCTTCGTCCTTATAGTTCGGTATTCCATCTTGATCATCATCTAACGGACAACCATTAATATCAACAGGGATGCCATGAGGTGTTCCCGGACAGTTGTCTTTTAAATCTACCACTCCATCACTATCCGAGTCAGCATAATCCATGGTGAGCAAATCATCAGCGGTTAAAGGTTCGTCAACAGCATTTTCTCCATCTTTTTTCTTCGCAAAGAAATCGTAGTGTAAGGAGAACGAAGTCATCATAAAATTGTCCTTCTTACTATTTCCTGCACGTATCCCAACACTGTTTTGTGTGACCCCATCTATATAATCAGTGAAGGTAAAGTGCATGGTAGCACCCATCTTAAAATTAAAATGATCTGAAATTTTAAACGTATATCCTATTCCAACAGGTATGGCCCAAGAGTTTTCATGATACTTTCCAAATCCGTCTGCATTTAATTCACGAATATCAGTTTCGTATTTGTAATCCCGCTCAACAATAGAAGCACTAGAGGCCAAAGCATCAGTAGAAGATAAGTTGCGAATACTTCCATCCGACCAATAGTTATATTTGTTTCCATACTTATCGTACAAGTCTGTCTTCGAAAGAAATTCAAATGTTTCAATACCTAATGTTATGTATGGACTTGCAGTTCTTTCCTTTTTCAAGAAATTTCCAAAGTCATACATCACATTCACTCCTCCAGCAGTTATTTGAGATTCGAAATTTAAATTTCTTGCACCCGAAACAAACCGTTCGTTTGCACCTAACTTTCCTCTCAGTACATAAAAATCAAACTGTAAATAATCATTGATGGGTTGAGCAACATTCAGTTCATATCCAATATGGCTTACCATTGGTGCTTGAAAATGTTTATCGTAAATATCTCCATAAAACGAAAGCATTCCAGTTCCTAAACCAATGGTTGGTTTGATCACAAATTCTGCTGGTGATTTTTGAGTATCGTCTTTGGGTTTCTTTTCTGTTTTCTGAGAATAGCAATAGCTTCCAATGGAAAGAAACAAAACAAGTATATTTAGTTTGAAAGCCATGTACAAAAGTATAACAAAAAACTCAATCTAACAACACAACGGAATTGGAAGTTAAATTGAGTTTTAGTGATTCATTATTAATTTATTTATACCATTTTTGACTAGTAATCATTAGTGCCTCTTGAACGGTAATTCTTTTTCCTTTGTTGTATGCAGTTACCCAAGCATCCGATACTCCTTTGGTTTTAATAAGTTCACGAGCATCATGTGCTTCTTTGTATACCTTATGTGCTCCCACTGTATATTTAGTAAACCCTTCCGCCATTTCTGTCTTCACAGGTTCTGATATTTTATAATACGAAGCGATAACATCAGGAGTTTTTGCATTGTGCAACGCAGCAATCTGTACACTATAATTCACGTCACCTTGAGGCGAAGGAATAGTTGAAGCTGACAACTCTTTTGTTTTAACCTCAGGTTCCACTTTTGTTTCTGCAACAACTAAAGGTTTCGTTTCAGGTTCTGTTTTCTTTACCTCAGGTTCCACTTTTGTTTCTTCTTTTACAGCTACAGGAGGTTCTTCTTTAGCAACTTCTCCACCTAATGCAACTGTACTTATAGGTAAACTATATTTTTTTGTTTCATCATTTTCTATATAAGAAAATGAGCCGTCAATTTTTTGATCTCCTGTAGAGCCTGCAGCCACAGATACTTTGTAAGAAATCTTAAACGAAGTAACTGCTGGCAACGATACCCACACAAATTTTATTTTTTGTTCTGAAAAAGAGAACGAAGATTCTTGTTTATCTACAGCTGTGGCTGTAAATCCAACGGGCAATGATTCAACATATTTCGCGAATCCACTGATATTCGCTTTGTTTATATTTATTTCAACAATAAAACTTCCTCCTGCAGGTGCAGTCTTTGGCGTTTTTCGGATACAAACTAATCCATTCGTTTCGGTTGAAGAATTCGTTAAGTTGAATTGATCATCACCTGTAGTCGCAGGT
>CAIWDF010000101.1 GCA_903911435.1 uncultured Bacteroidota bacterium | reverse complement strand
AATCTTGTTGATTACTTTGTTTCCTAATACATCGTATACTTCCAATTCTAGATTGCTTTGGTTGATGTTCAACGAAATGGTGAATTCATTGTTCGCTGGGTTTGGATATAAACTGAACGTTGTTTGCATTTCTTCATCCATGTTTTGTGGACTAGCGCATGCACCAACTGTTAAGCCCGCGTAGGCACTTCTTCCACACGATGTTTGTGCATACACTCTTATTAATCCTGAAGCAAATGCAGTAGAAGCTACATTCACCCCCACGGATGTTGTACCTTGTCCAGAAGCAATGCTAGTACCTACAGGAGTTACCCATAAATAGCTAGTTGCCCCTGCTACTGGCGCTATCGAATACGATACTGTACCTAAACCACATATTACATTTGGTCCGGCAATGGCACCTGGAATAGCAGGCACTTTGCTTACTGCAAGTGTTCTTGAAGCACTATTGACACATCCGTTATTTGCTATTACACTTACTGTGCCTGTCATACCTCCAACAAACGAAGCAACAATACTCGCTGTTCCTGCACCTGAAGAAATGGTAGCACCTGCTGGTAGTGACCAAATATAGTTGGTAGCTCCGGTTACAGGAACAATAGAATAAGTTGCTGACGGTAAGCCACAAGTAACTGTTGGGCCAGTTATTATCCCAGGGGTGGCTGTAGCTGCAGTTAATACCAATGTTTTAATTGCACCTATTCCACAACTATTTACTCCACGTACAGAAATACTACCTGATACAAAACCTGTGTTCTGCACGGTAATGCTATTCCCACTGGCCGCTAGTTGAGTGAATCCTGTAGGCAATGTCCATACATAGCTAGTTGCACCGGGTATTCCGGTAGCAGTATAGGTTAATGTAGAAATCCCACAAACATTGGTTAATCCTGCTATAGACGTTGTAGCTGCAGGTACGTGTCCATAAACGGTGATAGCCGTACCGGCAAGGCTTCCGCAAGCATTTACGGCAACAACCGAAATGTTTCCAGCTGCAAAAGTAGCTGCTATTGCCACGTTGATACTGCTTGTTCCACTTCCACTAGTCAAAGTGATTCCTGCTGGCAAGGACCATGAATAAGAAGAGGCTCCAAATGAAGTAGCGGAGTAATTGGCTGTTGTTATTCCACATAATGAAGTAGGGCCTGCTATTGCACTAGGGGTTTGAGGTTTTTTGGTAATCATGTAACTTGTTATTGGAGAATTTCCACAAGCATTGGTAGCAGTTACAGATATATTTCCACTGATGGTTCCTGCTGCATAGTTGACATGTATTGATGATGTTCCTGCTCCCGAAGTAATAGTTAACCCAGTAGGTACTGACCAGGTATAACTGATTGCTCCGGTTGTGGTGGCGGTGTAAATTCCTGTTGTCATTCCACATACTGCATTAGGACCAGTAACTGTTGGAGGTGACGGTGCTAATGTGCAACCACTAGGAATATTGGCTTGTTGCTCGCCCTGTGTCAGCATGTTGTTTGCACTGCTTAAGGTGGTGTTATAGGTTTCGCCCATAGTCCACGATAAGCTGTTGCCGCCCCCGGTGCTGTAACCGCCCGATGCGGGGCTTACTGTAGGGCTTAGCGTTTGCGCATGGGTAATGATATTGGCTGTGCCAAGTAAAACTACCGTAATCATTGTTTTTATTTTTTTCATTTCTGTTTTATTATTTAATTAATATCATTATTCAGTTATAGTTTATTTTTTTTCCAATTCTTCAATACGTTTGGTCAGTGCTTCGTTCTGTTTGGTTATAGCTTCGTTCTGTTTTGTTAGTTCTTGTACAGCTTTCACCAATGGCACCACAAACTCAGCATAGCGAATACCATACAAATCATGTTCATTTTTTGGAGCATCTACCCCATCAAAATTAAACCCTACTTTTTTTGCTGCAGCTTCCACTTCTTGTGCAATAAAACCTGTGTGCAATATGCTAGATGAAGTATTGTATGCTTCATCAGTTTGCATACGTTTTGCTTTTATGCTATCGGGCATTTGTTGCATCATTAGGGCATCATATTTTTTGGTATTGAGGTTATAGGTAACAGGTCGTAAACTGTTAATAAACGACAAACCTGGTACTTCTTCTTTT
>CAIWDF010000100.1 GCA_903911435.1 uncultured Bacteroidota bacterium | reverse complement strand
TTATTGTATATTTGAAGGATGAAAAAAGTGGCGTATATAATGAGTCGTTTGTTTGCAGGTGAAAAAACACCAGCAAAGGCATCGTTTCTGCTTACTTTAAAGGAAGACCAACAAGGGCGAAAAATTTACCGCTTGGGGTGCTTATTCTAATCTCTGCTCTCAGTTAGTTTTGGATAATGTTAGATTATATCCTCCTCAGTATTTACCAAACCCTAATGCTGTGTGTACCTTGGGTATAAATGAAGATATTTTAACTAATGAACTTACTTTATCACCAAACCCTGCCACCAATGAAATAAAGATAGAATATAATATGCAAAATTCAGAAATAGTAATAAGAGATGTGCTAGGGCAAATGGTTTATAAGACAAAAGCAATTGCGGCTTCTTCCACAATAGATGTATCCATGCTTTCGAAAGGTGTTTATTTTATAAGTTTACAAAACGGCAAACAAACAATAAATAAGAAGTTTGTGAAGGAATAAATAAGTAGTATATATCTAAAAAGCCTCTTACATTTCGTAGGAGGCTTTTTGATTTTAGAATAAAGTTAAACCCTTTTAGTAACCCGCTTTTGCGCACTCGCACTGGTTTCTAAAGATGGAGGTTTTGAATAGCGTTTGTAACGCTAAAACAGACCAAAAACAATTAAAACTTGTATTAATTATTACCAAGGTTCAAACCAAAAGTGAACAATAATAATGTATCTTTACCATTCACTTAATTAATTCTGATTTATGAAAAAATCGATTACCATCGTTTCCATGTTGATTTTTACAAACATGGCCTTCTCGCAAGTTTCTCCGCAAGTGTATACTGCTTCGGGTAGTTTTGTTGTTCCTTCTGGAGTTACTTCCATCACTGTTGAAGCCATTGGCGAAGGCGGAAGTGGAGGCGGAAATGGTGGTGGCGGTGGTGGTGGCGGTGGTTATGCCTCCGGCACGTATACGGTTACTCCATTATCTACCCTCACCATCACCATTGGTTCGGGAGGTACTGCCACAGCTACTACCATATCTGGTTTGAGCATATCGGCAGGTGCAGGTGGCAATGGCACATCGGTAGCCAATCCAAATCTTGGAGGTGGCGGTGCAGGCGGAATAGGCACCGGAGGAACTACTGCTAATAGAACGGGAGGCACCGGTGGCGGAGGCTATTGGACTTATTTTGGTGGCGGTGGTGCTGCTGGCTCGGTGAGTAATGGTACCATTGGTGGAAATACCATTGTTTGGAATGGCTCCAATTGTCTTACTCCGGGAGGTACTGGAGGTGCAAATGGTGGAGCTCCGGCTGGCGATGGTGGCAAAGGGGCTGGTTTTATTGATAATAACTGTAGTGTTTCAAATCCTGCTGCTGTGGGCGCCAACCATGGTGGTGGTGGTGGTGGTGGCAATGGAAATGGTGGACAAGCAGCAACAGGCAATTCGGGTTATGTTTCTATTTCGTGGTTAAGCACCGATGTGGTTTCCATTTCAGCATCCGAACAATTGGAAGTATTCCCCAATCCTTTCGTCAATCAAATAAAATTGAAGAATGCAAAAGGCACCGAAACCATTGAATTAATTGATAATCTTGGAAAGGTGGTTTGGAAAGGTAAGAACATCGAGCAATACGATTTTTCGGGTTATACCTCAGGAGTATACATCATCCGAGTGGTTGCTGATGCATCAACAAAGATTTATAAGTTGATAAAAGAATAAGGTCGCCATCTAGTTTTTATTATTTTTGCATCCCAAATTTCTACCAAAAAACAATCTGGAAATAAGAATTATACGATGACAAAATCTAATAAGGTTGAATTAATGGCTCCAGCCGGTTCGTTCGAATCGATGGCTGCCGCAATAAAAGCAGGAGCCGATTCAATTTACTTCGGTATCGAGCAACTCAACATGAGGGCTCGTTCTACCAACAATTTTACCATTGACGATTTACCCGAGATACATGAAGTATGTAGTAAGCACAACGTTAAAACTTACCTAACACTCAATACCATACTTTATGATCACGACATCTCGTTGATGAAAAAGATAATTGTGGCGGTCAAAGAAAGTAAGATAGATGCTGTCATTGCTTCCGACTATGCGGTGTTCAACCAAGCCAAAAAGGAAGGTGTAAAAATTCACATCTCCACACAGGCCAATGTGAGTAATATTGATAGCATTGAGTTCTTTTCTCAATTTTCGGATGTAGTGGTTTTAGCACGTGAGCTCACCTTAAAACAAGTGGAGTCGATAGTAAAAGAAATAAAAAGACGCGATTTGCGAGGCATTTCAGGCGAATTGATGAAGGTAGAAATATTTGCTCATGGTGCGTTGTGTATGGCGGTGTCGGGCAAATGTTACCTGAGCTTACACTCTAATTATGCTTCGGCCAATAGAGGAGCTTGTATTCAGAATTGCCGAAAAAGTTATGTGGTGATTGACAAAGAGGATGGTGTGGAATTGGAGATTGATAACGAATACATCATGTCGGCAAAAGATTTATGCACCATCGATTTTCTCGACACGGTAATTGATACCGGTGTGAAGGTATTGAAGATAGAAGGGCGGGGTAGAAGTGCCGATTATGTGCATACCACCATTCAGTGTTATCGCGAAGCCATTGACTCGATAGAAGATGGAACTTATTCGCGCGAAAAAGTAGCACTTTGGAAAGAAAGACTTGCTACCGTTTTCAATCGTGGGTTCTGGGATGGGTATTACCTTGGCAAAACCATTGGCGAATGGAATAATGAATATGGTTCGAAAGCAACAAAGAAAAAAATATACGTTGCCAAAGGTTTGAAATATTATGATGATGCCAAAGCAGGCGAATTCAGAATGGAAAGTCATTCCATTGCTTTGGGTGACGAAGTCCTCATCATTGGGCCAACTACTGGTGTTATCCAAACCTTTGTGGACGAACTTAGGTTAAACAATGTAACAACCGACACAGTAAAGAAAGGTGATGTGTTTACATTACCATTAAACGAAAAACTCCGACCATCCGATAGGCTTTATAAACTTGTGGATGCGCAATAAATAAAGAACCGAAAACAAACTATGATTAGAATAACTCACCAAAGAGAAAAATGCATTGGCTGCAATTTGTGCGTAGAAGTAGCTAAAAACCGTTGGCGAATGTCGCGTAAAGATGGGAAAAGCACCCTTGTGGGTGGAGTAGATAAGAAAGGTTTTTTCTCAGTACTTGTGGGCGATGATGAGTGGAAAGAGAATAAATACGCTGCCGACCATTGCCCTGTGAAGATAATAAAAATGGAGCAAGTTTAGTTTCACTATCCTTGCTCCATTCCATTTAGTAGAACATGGTCTACTAATAATACGTAATGAATTTCTTTACCGTATACTTGTTCTTACTTCCTTTCATATAAATATCAGCGGTAATTTCGAATTCATCTTTCGAATGGAATGAAATACCAAAATTGTCTTCTTTACTCGTAAGGGTCAAATCTGGTGTTTTGAATTTTGGCCCAAGGTGATAAACCACTTTAACAATGTTCGCTAAGTTGCTATTCACAGGATTGATGTATACTCGGTAATCGTGCCAAGGAACATAACTAATGCTATTCTTTTTTACCAAAGCCTCGGTAGAGAATACA
>CAIWDF010000099.1 GCA_903911435.1 uncultured Bacteroidota bacterium | reverse complement strand
GTCTAAACCGACAACATGAGAAAAACGTTACTTTGGGCATCTGCCTAAACCGACAACACGAGAAAAACGTTACTTTTGGCAGTTGTCTAAACCGACAACACGAGGAAAACGTTACTTTGGGCAGTTGCCTAAATAGACAATAGGGGAAAAACGTTACTTTGGGCACTTGCCTAAACCGACAACACGAGAAAAACGATACTTTTGACAGTTGCCTAATTAGGCATTTGCCAAAAACCGCCATTTTGGCAGAAAACCTAAACCACAATTGCCTCATTTTATATTTCAGGAAGTGTTATTGAATGAAATGCTATTTAGCATAAAGCTCCTCCTTACTTACTTTATTTTATTAATTTAGCGGCTCAAAAAATAATCGTTATGAAAAAACACATTACATCATTCAAATCTTATTATCCCATTATCATGGTTTCGTTGATCTTCACTTACGGCTGCGCACCTAAGAAATCGGATACAGCAACCAGCTCAACCATGAATAGTTCGAACCTATTAGTACAACCTTGGGATGCCCGTTACAACGGAGTTCCTGCATTCGACAAAGTAAACATTAAAGATTTTATTCCTGCCGAAGAAATTGGAATTGCTCTTCAACGCAACGAGATAAATGCAATTGCAAATAATACGGAAGCACCCAATTTCGCGAACACAATTGAAGCCATCGAGAAAACTGGCATTGTTCGCAAACAAGTAGAAGCTGTTTACAACGTTTGGACTTCGAACATGGGGTCACCGGAACTAGATTCTATTCAAGAAAAAATAGAACCAAGAGTAGCTGCATTCAGCGATTCGGTTACTCAAAACTCTACTTTATTTAAACGCATCGAAGCAGTTTACAACTCTCCCGAAAAAGAAAAGTTGAATGCTGAACAACAACGCTTGTGTTTTAAATACTACAACAATTTTGTGCTTGCGGGAGCCAAACTTGACGATAAGAGCAAAGCACGTGTGGCCGAAATAAATCAAAAACTAGCAGGATTGTTTACCAAATTCAACCAACACCAAATGGCTGACGAAGGTGATAAATACTTGGAGATAACAGATGCAAAAGACCTTGACGGAATGACGGAAGAGTTAAAAGCCGCAGCAGCATCAGCAGCCGAAAAGAAAGGTAAGAAAGGAAGTTGGATAATTGCTAACACTCGTTCGTCTATCGAACCATTTTTGGCAAGTGCCACCAACCGTGCTTTGCGCGAAAAAGCTTGGCGCATGTTCATTAGTCGTGGCGATAATGGCGATGCTAACGATAACAATGCCATCATACCCGAAATATTACAACTAAGAGCAGAACGCGCAAAACTATTAGGATATGCCACACATGCTCATTGGCGCCTTGCCGACAAAATGGCAAAAACTCCTGAAAAAGCGATGGCTTTGTTAGAGTCGGTATGGACACCTGCCGTTGAACGTGTGCACGAAGAAGTGAAAGACATGCAACAATTGGCTGATAAGGAAGGTGCCAAAATAAAGATTGAAGCTTGGGATTATCGTTTTTATGCCGAGAAAGTGCGCAAAGCTAAATACGACCTCGATCAAAATGAAGTGAAACAATACTTGCAGTTAGAAAAATTGCGCGAAGGATTGTTCTTTGTAGCTGGAGAAT
The DNA here is from genome assembly GCA_903911435.1 of uncultured Bacteroidota bacterium. Lineage (GTDB taxonomy): Bacteria > Bacteroidota > Bacteroidia > 2-12-FULL-35-15 > 2-12-FULL-35-15 > 2-12-FULL-35-15. Next base: position 6,328 of record CAIWDF010000099.1, on the reverse strand, counting down.
TATTCAATCTTCAATTTACACAAGTGAACGATGTACCTGTATTTCATCCTGATGTTAGAGTATTTAAAGTAACTAATAAAGTAACAGGAAAACAAGTTGGTATGTGGTATTTCGACCCCTATGCCCGCAAAGGAAAACGTTCGGGTGCTTGGATGACAGCATATCGCGACCAAGAAAAATTGAATGGCGACATTACCACCATTGTTTCGAACAATTGTAATTTTATAAAAGGTAAAGAAGGAGAACCAGTACTAATTTCATGGGAAGATGCACGTACCTTGTTCCATGAGTTTGGACATGCATTGCATGGTTTAAATTCGAATGTTACTTATCCAATGCTTTCGGGCACAAGTGTTGTTACCGATTATGTTGAATTCCCTTCACAATTATTAGAAAGATGGTTATCCACTCCTGAAGTATTAAATCAATTTGCTTTGCATTACAAAACAGGAGCTCCAATTCCAAAAGCATTGGTTGATAAAATAAATAATGCTTCGAAATTCAATACAGGCTTTACAACCGTAGAAACACTTTCAAGCGCCTTGGTGGATATGAAAATCCATTTAGCAGGTTCTGAAATAATCGACCCGAAAAAATTCGAAAAACAAACTTTGGAAGAATTAAAAATGCCATCGGAAATGGTGATGCGTCATCGTTTACCAGCTTTCGGGCATATCTTCTCTAGCGATGGTTACTCAGCAGGATACTACAGTTACCTTTGGGCAGAAGTGTTGAGTGCCGATGCTTTTGCAGCGTTTACCGAAGCAGGAGGCGCTTATGACAAAACCGTTGCGAAGAAACTTTACGATAACGTGTTTAGTGTTGGTGGCACTGTAGATGAAGCTACGGCTTACCGCAATTTCAGAGGTCACGACCCAAGTTCGGATGCCTTGATGATTAAATCAGGATTTAAAGTAGTGTCGAAGAAATAAACATCTTTGATTCATAAATTTAAAATCACGAGCAACATTGCTCGTGATTTTTTTTGCTCAATAGGAAAACTCATTCGTTTATCATGAAAAATAAATTGCAATTAGTGATTGTCCGATTGCTTTAAAATTTCAAACTCTTAGAATATGTTCGCATGTTTCGTCAACTCATATTATTTACTACTTTTGCCAAAACAATATTAGTTAACATATGAAATCGATATTAACATTCATACTTGCGGTAACTTTATCGGCATCCGCTTTTTCTCAAAACAACAGCCTTATTGTATATTCTCAAGAAGGCTTAAAATTATCTCTTATCCTAAATGGAGTTTTACAAAATCAACATCCTTCTACTAACGTCAAGGTAACTGGACTCAATGCTAATAACTATGATGGAAAAGTGATATTCGAAAATAAAATGCCAGATGTGAATGCTACTATTTACCTTATGTATGCAGGTAATCCAACTCAAAACACCGAATACAATTATTCGATCACCAAGGTGAAAGAAAAATATAAAATCAAGTTCAGAAGCATTGCTCCTATTACCATGGAAGAAGCCGAAGCCCTAGACCCTCAACAAACTGTTGTAGTATTTTCGGCAGCTCCATTGTTTTCTACCAATATCACCACCACGACTACAACTACCACCAGCGGACAAGCTGGAAATGGCGGGGTAAATATTAATGTAAATATTGTTGACCCTTTACTTGCAGGAAATCATGAGGAGCATTACGAGCAAGATAACCACCACGACCGTTATGGCAACAATCACCCTAACGAAAAAGAGGAACATAACGGACGTAATGACAGGTACAATGGCAACGACCACCGTGTGTATGTGCTAGAAGGCTACAATGGAGTTTATGGTTGTCCTTATCCAATGGCTGCTTCGGAGTTTGAAAGTGCAAAACAATCCATTTCAGCTAAGAGTTTTGAAGAAAGTAAACTCACCATTGCAAAACAAATAATTGGCAGCAATTGCATGTTATGTTCACAAATAAAGGAAATGATGAACCTGTTCAGTTTCGAAGCATCGAAGCTTGATCTTGCTAAATTTGCTTGGAAATATAGCCTTGACAGAGGTAATTATTATAAGTTGAACGATGCATTTACTTTCGAATCGTCAATTGAAGAACTAAGCAAATACACTCAGAGTCATTAAACATTAGTTTAAAATCGTCGCGTGAGAGATGATGCAAAAAAGTGCGATAGCAAAGTTTTTTTTATAATAAACAAGGATTAATTCGTACTTAATATTAACTTATTCGAACAAATCCAGATTTTCTTCCGTCAAAAATCGGTCTATTCATTAAACTGCATCTATTACCGAAATATCATTCACTAATTAAATTTTATTACTTTCGCCAACATTATTAATGAATGAACACCCTTAGGGCAAGGAACGATATATCATATGCTTTTTAATTCTTTAAACTTTGCACTATTTCTTCCGCTCATTTTTATACTATATTGGTTTGTTTTCAACCGAACAGTACGCATCCAAAACTTCTTACTTTTAGTTTCGAGTTACTATTTTTATGCTTGTTGGGATTATCGTTTTTTGTTTCTACTTATTTTCTCTACACTATTGGATTATTTCACCGCTTTGCGGATGAAAGAAACTGAAAAACCCCATTTACGTAGGTTTTGGTTTTGGCTTAGTGTATGCATCAATCTAGGTTTTTTAGCCATATTTAAGTATTACAATTTCTTTTCCTCGTCTTTTGCACAAGCCCTTTCTTTGGTAGGGATTAAAGCCAATTTTGTAACACTTTCAGTGATTTTACCTGTGGGAATATCGTTCTATACTTTTCATGGCTTATCTTATGTAATAGATGTTTATAAGAAAAGAATACAACCTGTAAGTAATTTTGTTGATTACTCTGTGTTTGTTAGTTTTTTTCCATTACTGGTGGCAGGGCCTATCGAGCGAGCTACGCATTTATTGCCCCAAATAAGGGCTAAAAGAAGTTTTGATTATTCAACGGCCATGGATGGAATGCGTCAAATATTATGGGGGGGGTTCAAAAAAGTGGTCATTGCAGATAATTGCGCGGAGTATGCCAATACCATTTTTGCTCATTCGGCAAACTTTTCGGGAAGCACTAATTTGTTAGGAGCCATTATTTTTGCAACACAAATCTATTGCGACTTTTCAGGATATTCTGACATTGCGCTTGGTACAGCACGATTGCTCGGTATAGAGTTGTTACGTAATTTTGCATTCCCCTATTTCTCCCGCGATATGGCAGAGTTTTGGAGACGTTGGCACATTTCTCTCTCCTCGTGGTTCAGGGACTACGTATATATCCCTCTAGGAGGCAGCAAAGTACCTAAATGGAAAAGTGTTAGAAATATATTTATCATTTTCCTTGTGAGTGGATTTTGGCACGGAGCAAATTGGACCTTTTTGTTTTGGGGTGCACTAAACGCTTTGTATTTTCTTCCATTGCTACTTCTTAATAGAAATAGAAATAATTTGGAAATAGTCGCTAAAGGCAACCTTCTACCATCAATCAAAGAACTTTATCAGATGATAACTACTTTTGCACTTACTGTATTAGCATGGATATTTTTCAGAGCAGATAACCTAGCAGATGCTTTTCATTATTTATCTCAAATCTTTTCAAGCTCATTGTTCAGCTTGCCACAAGGTAATGCTTTCATAGCCAAATTTCACCCCTATGTTATTTTTTCACTTATTGCAATTCTCATTATAGTGGAATGGTTTGGTAGGGAACATAAGTATGCCTTAGCTAATATGGGATTGGTGAAAAACAAAACGATACGTTACTTGAGCTATTACCTTTTGGCAATGACTATATTTTTCGTTGGTGGAAAAGGCCAACATTTTATTTATTTCCAATTTTAAAATGAAACAGTTTCTGATTAAAATTACATTATTTGCTTTCGCTGTTGGTCTTTCCATCCTCTTAGTTTTCTCTATGGCAGATGGGTATTCAGATGCTTTGTATATGCGTTTTGCGACTTCTCAAAAACAATCATTAATTTTAGGAACTTCACGTGCTGCTCAAGGGTTGATTCCAAGCGAAATAGCAAAGATAATTTCACCTTCTAATTCAATGGGTGAGTTTTATAATTATGGGTTTTCGATTACACATTCGCCTTGGGGGCCAACTTATTTAGCCAGTATTAAAAAGAAAATAAGACCGGCTACTAAAGACGCAATATATATACTTGCTGTTGACCCTTGGACTTTATCGAGTACGACAAAGAATCCAGACGATTCGTCTCATTTCGAGGAATTGGATCATGCAGTGGCGAATGTACAGGCTGTGAATATGAACCCCAATTTGTTTTACCTCACAAATTATTATTTTGACCCTTATGTTTATATTTTATGGAGAAAGTGGATACATCCTCGTGGATTTATTAATAATGATGGCTGGTTGGAAATAAGTATCGAAATGGATAGTGCATCGGTAAAAGAACGAGAAGACAGACTCATAACCAACTATACGAATAATAATTTGGTTCGATATCACTTTTCGGATTTGAGGTTCGTATATTTGGAAAAGACAATTGATTTTTTAAAAACACATGGTAAGGTATATTTGGTAAGAATGCCATTGCATAGGCGAATGTTTGAAATTGAACAAAAACTAATGCCTAATTTTGAAAGTTTAATTAATTCGCTTTGTGTAACCATGAAGGTTGATTATTTTAATTACGTTGATGAATTAAATACTTATAAGTTTACAGACGGCAATCATTTATACAAAACATCTGCTAAGAAATTATCAATTGATTTGGCAAAACGAATTGCCAATTCGGCTAGGTAATTCATTATGGTAATATGATGTTAGCAAATAACATGTTTGGCAAGTGACTTTTGATAAACTATCAATTACCAATTGATCGAAGAGATAATTTTGGAGCTTGCCCCTACTCTACTTTGCACATAAAACTTCGAAATTTGTGAAGCTGTTTTTAGTACTTCATCGTCATTCAATAATTTCAACGTGTTCTTGTATTCGATTGCGTTTGATACCCAAAAAGCTCCACCGAATTCAATGAGTTCCTTTGCTTCGTTAAATTTATGAAACTCTGGTCCAAAAATAACGGGCATGCCAAAGGTGGCTGCTTCTAAAATGTTGTGTATGCCTTTGCCAAAACCTCCTCCAATAAACGCTAGGCTTCCATAATTATAAAGCGAAGACAACATGCCAATATTGTCAATTATCAAAACATCAGCAGTAAGAACATTCTCTTCATTCGCTTCTGAATATCTCAGTATTTCAGCAGGGACACTGTGTCCATGATCAGCCAGATTATATTCGACTGATTTATTGTGACTAAATGTTTCCATCACCTTGAGAATGTGCTTTTCATTTATCTCATGCGGCACAATCACCCATTTAAAATCACTCAACTTTTGGGAGGATACTATTTCATCGTCTTTGGGCCATGTACTACCAGCGATTAAAAGGTTGCTCTTGCCTTTAAACTTTTCAATCAACGGAAATCGTTTTGCATTTTTAGCAATGTCTGCCACACGATCAAATCGTGTATCACCACAAACAGAGGTGTTCTTGTAACCAATTTGGTTTAATAGAATTTGTGAATGATTGTCTTGAAGATAAAAATGAGTGAAACTGTTTAATTGATTTCTGAACCAAGCCCCATACCATTTGAAGAAATAATGATTATCTCTGAATATCCCAGAAATTAGATAAGTAGGAATGTTTAATACGCTTAACTCGTGAAGATAATTGAACCAAAATTCGTACTTCACAAAAAATACTTTTGATGGTTTTAGTTCATGAATAAATTGTTTTGCTTTTGTTTTCGTATCAATTGGAAGATAAAATACATAATCAGCATGTGGATAGTTCTTTCTAACCTCATAACCAGATGGGGAAAAGAAAGTAAGTACAATTTTAATCTTATTGAAATTGCTCTGAGGTGGATTGGCTAATTTCAATCGCTCTATCATTGGTCGTGCTTGTTCAAACTCTCCTAATGAAGCACAATGAAACCAAATAATTTCAGAATCTAAATCTTCCTTTCGTATATGTATCAATTGCTGATTTCTTCCATTTACCCACAGTTTAGCTTTTGGTAAAAAAAAAGATGCTAACTTGATGGAGAAATGATAAAGATGTATGACAATATTATATACTAATTTCATAAACTTTTTGAATAAGGGAGACTAACAAGAAAAGATTAATGAGTATAAAATTCAGAAGGTGGTTTTTTGTATAATGGAAGAATCCATGCAATACGTGCCCCATATAGAATATCTAATCTTTTTTTTGTGTCTTGAGACATGGAATCATAATCAAAACTTCTTCTATTTTGAGTGAAGCCTTGAAGACATTCTAGTCCAAAATAAAAGTTAGCCATTCTATTATTACTCAAATACAAGTATC
>CAIWDF010000098.1 GCA_903911435.1 uncultured Bacteroidota bacterium | reverse complement strand
TAAGGTAAAGAACGAAAATACCATTGATGATTCGGACGGTCAAGAATGCAAAATTGATAATTTGACTTGGTACATCGAGGATGGATATGTCGAGATGAACATAAGAAGAAATGAAATTTACACGAATAACTTACAACTAATAAATTCCCTACCAGATGGCAACTAAAGAGCAAAAAAAGAATGAACAAAAATTGAGAGACTCACTAAATGGTCTTAAAGGTATGTTTGAAAGTATGAAAATGCCCGATTTAAATAACCAAATTAAATCGATTCAGAACATCCAAAAAGACGTAAAAGTAGGCCTACAATTAATAATTGATAATCCTAAATCCCTTAAAAAGGATGTAGATTCCGCAAAAGTTGAGCTGGAGAAATTGAATAATCCGGAAATGGATAAGATGATGAAAACCGTTTTAGATAACCATAAAAAAGCAGTTGACGGTTTTAATAGTGCAATGAATTTAGCGTTTCCAAAATAATGAGCGATATCATAAACTTAGATTCAAAAATGCAGGAGCATCCTGACGATTCGAATTTCGAATTAACATCAAGTCATGCATTTCCGGGTGATGAAATGGTATTCAGAACCTTAGTTTCATTTGCGAAAAGTGATATCTCACATATAAATTTTATCGCTGCAAGGATGAGAATTGTAGCCGTTAGTAAAAAGGCTCAGATTACAGGCACATATACCTCATTAATGTCCGGGTATAATTTCCCAGATCGTTTTATTTTAGATTCGTTCAACTTATTCACAGGGGTATCAGGCATGCCGGATTACACCACTTTAGTTGGAGTGAATAGAAACTGGAAACTTCCGGATAATAACGAAAAGAGAACCATTGCATACGTACAAACTGAAGATACTAATTATAAATATTACTTTTTCACTTTCCCATCATTAATGCGTTGGGAGTACTGGAGATACTTATCGGGAGTTCCTTACTCTTTTTATAACTCAGGCCAACCACAAGGTGGCCGTAATCATTGGTGGCATCATTACCAAGGTGGCGATTGGCTAATTCGTTATGAGTTTGAACTAACTATCAGAGATGATAGGGAGGCCGAGAATAGAGTGTATGTTCAGCAAACTGGGATAAATAGTAATGACTACAATAGTAATGGAGACTGGATAAACAAAAGTATAAAAACATATTCAGGCTCTACACTGATTCAAGATAGTCTAGGAAACCCATTAATACTTACCAATGAAACAACGAAAGTAGTTGCAAGTTTTGAAAAAGTATCCGCATGGACTGATAACGATTACGGAAAGGAGGAAAGTTTAATAGACGGCTTTATTTGGTTAGAAACATTTGAAAACGGTGGTGTGCCGTTCCGATTAAGAGCGAGTTCAGCTTATAACATTACTCCTGAGGCATGTTTTTTAAGTATAGACAGCTCCAATAAGGTAAAAGTCACAGTTACCGGGCAGGTTGTAACTATGGAAGTTTTAATCGACAATACTAAATTACCGTCAGGAAGTAAATTTACAATTTATGCCAGGCTTTATAATTTATTTCCTGAGGTATCCGAAAGCGGTACCACTACTTTATTCAAAAAAGGTGAAGAAATAAAAGCGGAGGCCATGATAGTAACACCCGTGTCTATTTTTCCAAGTCCCGTTTGTGATTTACATAAAAATAGTCAGCAATGTTGTTATAAGATGGAAGTATATGCAGATACATCTGGTAATCCCTACAGAAATGACAGAAGCTCGGTTTACAGATGGGGAGACTCGTTTATTTCATCTATCGCATTCGTTCTACAAAAATATACCAATGGTGACTATGCTAATATTACCAATTTAAATGGGAGCGACCCATCCATTTGTGATTTTTATGCATTTGGATTTTATGGGGATGACTTTGGCAAACAATACACCGGTTTAACTCTTAACTGGACTGAGGTTTTTCAGAGAAGAGGATTAGGTGAAGGATGCTACCGAATAAAAGTTGTTTATACCGATATACTAGGGAATGAAACCGTTGATTACGATTGGCGGGAGTTTATCCTAAAGGAGTTCAATTGCGTTCTGGTTGATGGAACAATTCGACTAGAAATGTATCAGTCGGGTATAAATGGAAGCCTATACATTACGCCTTATATCGATTATGGTACATCGTGGTACGAGCAAATAAGACTACGAGGGATTCTTAGGTATAAAAATTCAAGTTATACCAAGGAGTTTAACCAATATGGCGATAACGAGTTTAATCATTTACGACCAATTATCAATGAGCAGAATCCAAAGTTTGTTTTAAAGCTGAAACCCGTTCCCGGAGATATGGATATTTTTTTGGCAACAAATTTCTTGCAAGCGGATTCTATGTTTGTAACCGATTACAATAAAAATAATCGTCATACATGGTTAAAATTACCTGTAGTCGGAGATGGGGATTATACACCAACATCTAATAAGGGGAATAATGAATTAAGCCCAGTGGAGATTCCTCTGGCATTCGGTCAGAATAATTTAAGAAGAAGAAATAGTAATTAATTGTCAAACTAAATATACAAAATCATGGTAAATCCAATTGTACAAGTAGGTAATATGTTACCGCAGGAAATAACAGCGGCAAATGCTGCAGCTGATGGATCAGGTTCGATAGTGCTTGCTCTTACGGCAGGTAAAAACGGCTCGAAAGTTTACGGGGTTACTTTTAGAAATTCCCGGCCAACGGAAGCGGCTAGTTCAGCAATGCTTTGTAAGGTTTTTTTAAGTAATACTGTCGGGACGGGTTTTAAAATTATTGGCGAGGTTGCACTTCCAAGCGTTACAAGGTCAGGAACTCAAGTTGGTGCAGCGGCTACAATTTCATTTACGCCAAATTTAGACTTACTTGAGGGGCAATGCATCGGTGTTACTAAATCCATCCATGTAGGAACTCAAGATAATGTTAGTGTAGTTGTATTAGCGGGAGACATATAAAATGGCACGAAAAAGGAAAATAAGCGAGTTTGGTATTCCTGCCTCAGTCAATGAGACAGCATATTTTCCATTTATTCAAAAGGTAAATATATACTGGAAAAACTACAAAGTTTCAATCGTTGGGCTACTTGGAATATTTAACCAAAATACGAAGGATGGAATAGTTGCCACGGTTGGAGGTGGTCAAGAAAATGCTATCGAACTAACATGCGCACATAATATTGTTGATTCGGTGGCCAGTATAAATGATAGTGTGAAGTGTGATTTAGCAACGGTTGGAAAAGTTAGAGAGGTATTTAACTACGGAGCAAACGATTTAGACTTATACCCTGCAATTGGTGAAAGGTTTAGGTGCGGAGCCGACTTTATGGATATGGATGCTCCTTTGGTTATATCGACTGGCAATTCAATAAAATTAGTGTGTTACTCAGAAGGAATTTGGAGATTTTAATAAATATAATATGAAAACAAAATCAAGTATTTTAAGCGTATTTTTTGTTCTAATTGCTAGTTTGTCATTTGCACAAAGGCAGGTCCCATCAGGAGGAACATCGGGGCAGGTTTTAACGGTTAAACCTGACAATTTTAATTTAATGTGGAAAACTCCAATGGCACCTACAGTGGTGACGCCCGGATTGGACTCCGTTCTTGCACATGGGTGCACCACAGGTAACCAAAACATAACTAGTAATGACGGATACTCATTTATGTCATTAATAGAAAATGAGGCCTCAATGGGCTGGAGTACTAGTTACCCATTTTTTGGTGCATACGTGGCATGCTCTAATTATGGCGGAAATGGAATGGTTACAATCTATGGCGATAATTCAATTAACCTTAATTGTAGTAATGGTGTTTTTTTAACAGGACATTTGAATATTTATGATGGTTACATTGGCATTCCTGACGGACAAACTGTACAAACTAATAACGGGTATGAGAGAATTCGATTAAGTGATACGGATACAAGTATTACTTTGATTTCACAGAGTCCTCACACACCGACAATTGGCTCAATAGAAGTAGGACCTAGTACAACAAAATTCACGGCAAACCATTATAATTTTTTCGGAAGGAGTAATTCTATTGCAGGATTTGGAAGTACAGGAAATTTAATTCCCATCACCATAGGTTCGGGACTGACTTTTTCAGATAGTACATTGTCATCAACTAGTAGTATGGTTTATCCTAGTTCAGGAATTCCATTAAGTACGGGCTCGGGATGGGGAACTTCTATTACAGATAATAGTTCACATTGGAATACGGCATACGGATGGGGAAATCATGCAAGTGCAGGTTATTTCGTTGGAACATCTAGTACTATCAGAGGTTTATTATCTGCAACCTCACCAATCTTCTATAATAACAGTACAGGCGTTATTTCGTCTCAGGCTGCAACTTCATTAGTGAATGGCTATCTTACTTCAACCGATTGGTCAACATTCAACGGAAAGTTCAATACACCGTCAGGAACAACCGCTCAATATTTGAGGGGTGATGGTAGTATATCAAGTTTCCCTTCAATTCCTAGTGTTGGAACATGGGGAGCGTTAAATTATCCTACATGGTCGAGTGGTACTCCATTCGTTAAAATGACTGCAGCAGGTACTTTTTCGTTAGATAATTCAACTTACTTGACAGGCAATCAGAGTATCACTTTAAGCGGTGATGTATCAGGTTCAGGAACTACAACGATAACAACATCTATTGGTAGCGAAAAAGTAACCAATACTATGTTGGCAGGAAGTATTGATTTGACTACTAAAGTAACAGGAGTACTTCCAATAGCAAATGGAGGCATGGACCCATCTTTATACTGTACACTAATGCAATCTGCCGGAACATTAATTGCAACAAATACAGCAAATACATTCTATATGAGTGGTGGTAATAATGCACTAGCTACTACTACAAGTGGAACTGCTAACGCTATATTACCACAAGTTATTTATATTAGTAGTTCGGATTATCCAACGATTAATGGACTAGCACCTAAATTAAGAATTCGAGTAAATATGTTTGTTAATCACGTTGCACCAACAGGCACTTGGACTTTTGGTTTATATCCTATAACCGCAAGTGGTTCAACAGGTGGAGCGGGATTAAGAGCGCACACTATAGGAACATTAGTGAGCGGTTCGAATGGAGCTTCACAGATCACCCCTTCGGCTGATACAAATTATAGTTTAGTATCCGCAGATTTCGCATTACCATCGAATGGTTTATATGTGATATGTGTTACTACTACAGCTACATTACCAACAGCATCATTTGTTCAAATGAATGCGATGCTTCAAATCCACAATCATTAGTTATGACAGCAAAACAAATAAAACAAGGGCAAGTTAAAGTGGAATTAACTGAGCGTGTTAGGTTTTATGACAAAGTGATTTTTGGCATTAAAATAAAAGCAATTATTTTGGCCTCTGTCGGTTCATTTATGGTTGTAATAACAGGAGGAATGTACCACCTGTTAGTTGGATTTAAAGATGACTATGCCACCATCAAGCAAATGATTCCAAAAGTAGAAGAGCACTCTAAATTTATCGAGTCTCAGAAGTCAACCAATAACACACTACAGAACTCACTTAATTTACTAAACTCAGGACAGACTGTTTTAAAAGAAGGTTTGGAGAAATTAGGAGAGCGACAAGAGCGAGGATTTAGTGAAATAGTACGTTTATTTGTAACCATAAAACCTAAAGGAGAATGAAATTAATAAATAGAATTGACATTATACGTGATTTGAGTGATGCGAGTGTCACCCTCTCAGATTTCTTTTTTGATTCGGTAAAAATCGGTGTTGGATTGGAACCGGGAAGCGATGGTTTAGAAAGTCCATTGGTACCTATCGGAACTTATCCACTAGGGCTGCATTATCCTTCAAGATTAAGTGAGGAATATTATAGAGATAGTGATGGATATCTAATGTTAAAATCGACAATTAACACAGATGCTTTAAAAGCTAAATTTGATACTCCTCATGAGTTAATTTGGATACAAAATACTCCCGACATTGAGTATCCTTTGTTTCATTGGGGTAATAAAGAAATTGATACCAAAGCATGTTACATTGTAGGAAGTTCTAAAGGGGAGATTGGCGGTGTAAAAGCTGTTTTAGCAAGTCGAGCAATGTATGTGAGAATATATCCAATTATTTGGAATAGCATAAAAAATGGAAGTGTAACCGTAACATATAGTAATGATGGAAATAGTTAATGAGTTTTTGAAGAGTAGAGATATGGTCCTACTATTGATTTTGATAATGTTTTTTTTAATACTGAGTATTGTCTTTTGTTTTGTACTTATAATTTTCAGTAGTAGATCATGGGCGAAAAAAGTATACCGATTATTCAAGGAAATTGTGTTAACCTGTAGTAATAGAGAATCCCTATTCAGTATAAAGAGAATTCAAAATTGGGGAATTTATTTAATGGTAATGAGTGCAAACTTATTGTATGTATTCCATTACAGAAACTCATTAACTCATTCTGAGTTTTTTGTGTGGTCTGCAGGAATGTTCTTTGCAATAGGTTGGGGAGTTAAACAATTACAACAAGAGAAAAAGGATGAATCTAAATAGCAAAATTTACACTACAGGAGCTTTTATACTATTGGTTATACTATTAATCACAGGAAATCTATTATATCACAGAGGCTATAAAAACGGCTCTAGCGAGGTAGTTTTAAAAAGTGATTTGAATCAAAGTGAAAAAATCTCATTGAAAATAAAAAGTCTTAGAGATAGCATAAAAACTGTTACTGATGAAAATGTTTTAGTTAAGACCAGGAACGTGGAAATGATAAAAAAAATACAGGTTTACCAATTGCACCAAAATATCATTAGGAATACTAATGTATCCGATATAAAACAAATGAGTGATAGCATTAAGGATAAGCGAATAGACAGTATTCAGGTGGTAGATAAGAATGGAATATTGATTGATTATGCAAACTACATCAACCTATCGAATTCTTACGACAGCTGCCAATCCGAAAACGGAATTCTACAGTCTACGATTGATTCCGACTCGTCAGTGGTTGAATCGTATAAGAAATTAGACGTTGAGAATAATCAGCTAACCAAAGCGAAATTAAAACAAAGTGCTGATTTGCTTGGTATTTCAAACTCAAAACTAAGAACTAAAAACTTTTGGATTTTTGCAGGATGGGGAACTGCCATCGGTGAAACCGCCTTATTTGTTTACACGGCAATTAAATCATCCGCATTGAAATGAAGTTAAAAAAGGTAGAAGTAGTTTATTATAGTTTCTATTGCCCGGGCTGTAAACACGAGCATCAATATTCTATAAATAGCGATAATTCCGGATGGCAATTTAATGGAAATTTAGAAAAGCCTTCATTTACACCTTCCTTATTAAATACAATGCCCGTAAAAAACGCGGAAACAGGGAAGTGGGAAGAAAAAGAAAGGTGCCATTTATTTGTTACCGATGGGAAAATAAATTATTGTGGCGATTGCTCACATGAATATAAAGGTCAAACAATAGAACTCCCTGAAATAAGTTAATATGGGGAGGGGGGGGGGTAAATACATTAAAGGGGATGCCATAAGGCGTCCTCCAGTTCACAAAGGGTCTCACGCCTTTGTAATTAAGAACAACACACGTTCACCTGAAGGACAATGTCTTTCTGAACGTGTGTTGTTCTTTTTTTATGCAATAAATTATTGTGAGACGAGGCAAAAGTAGTAAAAAATAGAATAAATGAGTGAAGGTAAGGTAAAGGAAAATTCTATTCGCATTCGGAACATTCAGGAGTGGCTATTGAAAGGTGAACTAGTCACGGATATTTGTAGGGATATTATGACTCGTTGGAGTATTACAGAGCCGGCAGCTATAAAAATGATTGCAGACGCTTTTGGTGATTTTACAAAACGTACTAATAAGTCGCAGAAAACGAAAAAAGCGTTTCATGTTCAACTGAGATTATCGCTTTATAAAAAAGCATTGGAGACAAGGGAGTATAAACTTGCTTTACAAATTATTCAGGACCTAGCAAAATTAGAGGATGCATACTATCCTGACGATATGAATTAAATTAATAAGCAAAATGATGAAAAAACTAAAGTGGAAAACGGAACAACGAAAGGTAATTGATTTGGTACCATTCGAATTTAACCCCAGAACAATAACCGATTCAAAGCGTGAGCAACTCGTGCAATATTTGCATAAGTTCAATCTTGTGGAAATTCCTGCCATCAACACTGATAATACAATTATCAGCGGTGATAAGAGAGTAAGGGTTTTAAGGCTAGTTGGAAGAGGTGAGGAGTTAATAGATGTACGAGTTCCAAACCGTGCACTTACTTTAAATGAAGTAAAGGAGTATAACCTGATTAGCAATACTCATTCCGGAGAGTGGGATATGGAAATGATCGAACTCGAGTTTAAGGATTTAAATCTGGAGGAGTTCGGACTGGCGCCATTGGTTGTAAATGAAATTGTCGGCAATTTTGAAGATGAAGGCATCCCCGCTAAAAGTCAGTACGGAGTAATTGTTATGTGTGCGGATGATCAGGACCAGGAGAAAGTATTTAATGAATTAACCGAACGAGGATATAAATGTAAAATAGTAGTCACATGATCATACAAGTAAGAAATAAAACTGCAGACCATAACGGGTACCGAAGTGCACGTGTGAAATCGCTGTTCAATGCCGAGCGAGGCAATGAATTTAATCTCGATGCAAACCTACCGATTGAAGATATCGAATGGCAAATCGGTTTAATAGTAGGTCCGTCCGGAACCGGTAAAACCTCCATTGGCAATTTGCTATTTAATGGTGGTAAAATTTTAGACCTATATTCCGGATGGGATAAGAATTTACCAATAGTAGAATCACTTTGTCCCGATGCCGATTTTAATACAGTCACCGGAGCATTAGCAAATGTCGGCCTTGGAGATGTTCCCAGTTGGTTACGACCTTTCCATGCATTAAGTAATGGTCAGCAATTCAGAGCGGGACTTGCACGGGTAATGACTGAGGCAAACAGCGAAGTGATCATTGATGAGTTTACGTCTGTAGTGGACAGACAAATAGCAAAGATTGGTGCGATGGCCTTTGCAAAAGGATGGAGGAGAAACAAAGGTAAAAAATGTATCCTCCTTTCCTGCCATTATGATATTGTCGAGTGGGTTCAACCTGATTGGCTTTTTGATACCGGCACGGGCCAGTTTAAAAAAAAAGCGAAATCGGAACCAGGCCAACCTTCGAACTGGAAATCAGGAAGGTCGATTCCTCTTACTGGAAATATTTTAAACCGCATTATTATTTAGATCTGCCAATGCCACCGGCTGCAGAATATTTTATCGGAACGGTTGATGGCGAGCTAGTATGCCATTTGGCAATATGTCCTTTTTTTACTGCCAGTGCCTACCGTGCAACTAGATTAGTAGTTATGCCCGAGTGGCAAGGAGCCGGGGTAGGTACCAAGTTTTTAGAATACCTCTGCGAATATCATAAAGAGGGGAACGGCAGGTGTAATAAGAAGCTGCCGACCATGTTTCATACGAGCCATCCGCAGTTGATTGCATACTTAAAAAATAGCAGTAAGTGGGTTTTGAAAAGTCAACAAATGTTTGGAGGTAATAAAGCGAAGTCGCAAAAGAGTATTAATAAGTCTCACCGCGGAGATAAGAGCACTTCTAAAAAATACGGCAGCGATAATCACGATAAAGGAATTGGAAGCGGTCATGCTTCCGCAGGTTACGGTGGGCATTTCAGAGCGGTACAAGGGTTTAAATATATTGGTAGTAAATAATGGTTAAGCACAAAGTTCATTTTGATAAAAAGTCCGCCAATTTTACCTAACTTTTTAAAGAATCGTGTATTACCAATGGTTTCCCAATTATAAAAGTCCTGCGTTTTTACCGGACTTTTTCTAAAATTAACAATTGTATGAGGATATTTATATCAGGTCAAAAGTATTTTGGTCAGGAAATTTTAAGAGCATGCCTGACACAAGGACATGAAATTGTTGGAGTATGTTGTCCACTCGATGATAGGTATATCGGTAGGCTGGCCACGCTCAACAATATTAAAATCATTCCTGCCGGCAGTTTGAATTTCGACACGATGCCGGCAGGATGTGATTTAGGAATTACTGCGCATTCGTTTGATTATATCGGTCGCCTGACTAGGTATAAAACAAAACATGGATGGATTGGATATCATCCTTCATTATTACCAAGACACCGAGGTCGCAGCGCAATTGAATGGGCAATCAGAATGAACGATATTATTACTGGTGGATCCGTTTACTGGCTAAACTCAGGAATAGACCATGGCGATATCGAACGTCAAGAATGGATATGGCTCGACAGAAATAAAAGCGCTTCTGATGTCTGGAAGGAACAGCTGCTACCTCTCGGAATAAAATTAATTGCTGAAGCTGTGGAAGATATTTCAAATGGCAAAATTAATAAGACTCCACAGGATGGAAAGTTTAGCACGTTCGAGCCAGGGATTACAACAAAGGATATTTATAAACCGGATTTGTTGATGATAGAAACGATTTAAAGAGTTTTTATTACGTTACTTTACGGAAATATCTCATTTTAGGGCAAAAATATTACGCTTTTACGAAAAAATATTACGCTGCTCTATTAATGATGCGCTCAACCAACTTCAGGAATGAAGTTAAATTGGTTTGAACTGGGTTCCATGAGCCACCCAAAGTGGGGATATTGCTAAAAGTAGTGGCATTGTCCCCACTTTTTATTTGTATCAACCCCTCTAATTTATTAGCATTCGGAGCAAACATGGAAGTAATAAAAGCGGTTCGATAACCTTTCTCCAAGGTGATTAAACTAGCAGGGAATACACCCTTCAGGAACTGTTGCTTTTCCTCAACAGCTGCTTTTTTATAAAGGTAATTGAGGTCGGTAAAATAATCGATGGTACTAATAAGCATGGCCGATTCTGATTCGGTTCGTTTCAAATCTGATAATAACACCCCCTTTTTGTTGAGTTCCTCGGTATATATCGAGTGCCATTTTTTATAGGTTTCCTTATCCAGGTCCTCCTCAATATATTTTTTCTCTAACTTATCGAGCTTTGTTTTTAATTCGGAGTACTCGCGAACTTCTTTATTAAGTTGAACCTTCCTTTCATCCATTGAGGCGGCCACTTGTACTTCGGTTTCAATTCTTATGACCTCGATTAACTCAGGGGATAGAGAAAGTCCGTTTAATAAATAGGAAATATCAGTGTCGACCTTTTCAGCATTATATGTTTTGCCCTTACAACTGTTGCACCAATAGTAGTAGTAATATTTCGAACGACCTTTTGCCCGCGCTCCAGTGTGAATCGCCCCGCATTTATCGCACATAAGAAAACCTCTCAGTGGCAAGTGTTCATCAAATATCCTTTGTCCTTGCGGCTTAAGTTGGTCCTGTAATTGGTAGTATGCTTTCCAGTATGTTTCTTCGCTAACAATACCTTCGTGCAATCCTTTTACAATTTGCTCCGGTTGCGATTCGAATGCAGGAACTTTAATTAACCCACCATAGACTGGATTGAGAAGTGTTCTTTTAATAACTTCTCTATGCTTGCCAGTGAACCCTTTTTCTTCGGCACGCTTTCGAATGGCGGTAAATGAATATCCCGAAAGGAAATCATCAAATATGTTTTTGATTACTTCTCTCCTTTCAATGTCAATGCCTATCTGTGGCATCTTTTTATCATCCTTAAAATTATAATATCCGAACGGTGCTTTATGAAGGTAGTAGCCCTCCTTCTTGCCTTTGTGTACACCTCCGCGAGACCTCCAAGATATTAATCCCCGTTCGTGTTCGGCACTGTTAAGCATATCGTTTCGTTGCTTTCTGAAATAGGGGTCAAACGGACTTACACCGTAATTTTCACGAACGGAAATTAAAGTTACTCCGAGTTTGTTTTCGAGTTTGTCAATGAATACCAATCCCTCCAGCATATTGCGAATAAGACGGTCGTATTTGGCCACGATAAGATAATCTACCTTATGCTTTTTTAATGCAATCTCGAGGCGTTTCCATGCGGGACGATTGAAATCCTTTGCACTATACCCATCGTCTCGGAATGATTCGATAATAGTAATGTTATTTTTATCCGCATATTCCTGAATAGTCTCATTCTGGAAGCGCAAAGAAAAATTACTTTGTTCCTCAGTGGAGATACGTTCGTAAGAATATGCTGTGGCGTGCTTCATTTAATTGGCTTTTTAGGCTTTATTAAATCAAATAATTTGTTTTCAATTTTGGCAATTTTATTCTGATCATCATTGTCGGATGTTTGAACTCCTAAAAAAGTTAAAGCGTCAATTATAACGGCAACATCCTTTTTTGATAAATTTATCTTCATTTATTATTCGTTTTTAACTTCAACTCCTGCTATAATCTCATTAACCTGAATCTTGCATCACTACTATTGGCTAATGGGTACTTTTTAAACGCCTTTTTTATTTCCTGAATTTCAATATTAATTTCCTTAAAACTCATTTCGGATAAATGTTTCATTTTACAATTTCTAATTTAGGAATGGTTTTTAAAATCTCTCTCGCTCTGATTTGAGCGGCTAATTTAATAAAATTTATCTCAACCTCAGAAAATCCTACCAAATGGGACGGTACGGAATCTAACCGTTCGGTTTTTCCGTACAGTTCGTTTTCTTTTGATATGGTTTGAGGCGAGTTCATTAATTACATTTTTATACTACTCAATGGACTCCTTATTTTGCTGATAAGGCTGTCCGAAATATGCATGTAGATGGCCGTTGTTTTTACATTACTATGCCCTGCCAATCGTTGTATAAGGTTAATATCAGTTCCCTGCTCTACCATGTGAGTAAATGAACAATGCCTGATTAGGTGAGTATAAACTCTTTTCCTTATACCAGCCTTTTTAGCCAACTGTTTCATCACCTCGCACACACTTCTATCTGAGTATTGAAATGAATCGTTTTGTCCATTCAATACATATATTTTCGAATGATATTGATGATAATACTTTTCGAGCAATGGAATAAGCTCAGGCGAAAGCATTACTTGCCTATCTTTATTTCCTTTGGCCTGAACAATATTTATTATCATTCGCGATCTATCAATATCTTTCCACTTAAGATTTATCAATTCGCTTACCCTTAATCCACAACTGTATAGAATAGCTAAAATTACTTTGTGCTTTAAATTTTCGCACACTTTGAACATCCTTTCAACTTCATCTTGGCTTAAAACAATCGGAAGTTTTTTCGATTTTTTTGGTCTTTCAATTTTATCAAACTTACAAACCTGATTCAAACATTTTTCGTAAAACATTTTTATAGATGATAACGCACCCGAAAGCGAATTAGGTTCCTTATATCTACTCAGATATTCGATTATAGCCGAACTAGGTATTTTTATTGGTTCGGTATATTTACCATCGAAAAAAGAAAGAAATTTATTCAGGCTACTACAATAGTTCTCAATACTATTTTGCGAGTATTTTCTAAACTCCATGTATTTCCTAAGTCTTAGTACATTGTTTGGAATTTCCATACTGTAATCATTTAGTTATTAGTTAATTTTAATATGCTGCATACATATAGTAGTTATGCACAAGGTATTTGAGGAACAGGCATCCAATATTTTACATCAGAATGTTTGCCAGTCCAATCCTTTTGCCATCCAGTTACATTTCTTTCTTTGAAGTAGTAAATTATTTTTACTTCATCTTGATATTGTTCATTCAGAAACTTATCTGTATGTGGCTGTTTTTCATTTACAACTACAAGATAATATCCTGCTATTTCGGGTACTTGATTTATGACAGAAACCCAGTGCATAACAACAGGTTTATTCAATGCGGGTTTTCTGCTCCCAAATAATTTTTTTAGTAATTTCATATTTTATGGTTTTAAGTTAGTTGATCTGTTAAATCCCGCACTAAATAAACCTGCGGAACGTTACCTGCAATGCCCCGTGCTTCGTCAGAATATTCGGAGCTGTGATAATTCCGTATTAAAACGCTTTTCTTGTTTTTCATAATATTCCGTGTCTATTTCAAATCCTGTGTATTGGCAATTTGCTCTATGTGCTGCTATCCTACTGCTACCACCGCCAACGTGTGTATCTAATATCTTCATTCCTGTCCATCCGTAATCCGCAATTAATTTTTGGTATAATAAAATTGGCTTATGGCAAGGGTGTATTCGCTTTTCATTTAGCTTCTTATTCCCTTGCTGTGTCATTGGCTCACTTAGGCTTTTAGCTTGGCATATTCCAGCCCACAACAAAGGCAGTTCAATTTCTTCATTTATAATACTGCAGTAAGCAAGTTCATATTTCTTAAAACTCATTCCATCTGCAACGCCTTTGTTCCACTTTATTCGCCCTATGCCAGTCCTAAAAACACCCCTGTGACATTCTATTCCTTTTAATTTAAAAAACTGAATTATTTCATCTCGTTTCAAATCCAATAACTGGCGAAGAATCGGTTTACTATCTTCGAGGTTGAAGGTGTACTCACGGTGTTTGTTTTCAGCTATTACCCATATCTCCTGATTTTCGTCATGGTCTTCACCGTCAATCATAACAGCTTTTAGTGTGTACCTTATTTCTTCACATACAATATCACACCCTCTATATAAGTGCAATACATCTTTTAATTCTGCTTTCATTTTTATTGTTCGTTTTTAATTTTATTTATTACTCTTTTTTTATCTATTGATATATACTTGTTTACTAATACTTTCAACTGTTGTATATTGTTCCTGCTTTCGATTTTTTTCTGCCTAACATTTGGCATTAATATTACTTTTCCCATTTAATCATCCTCGTTATCAAATTGGTCGTATTCGAAATCTATAATCATTGCATTGAGAGATTCGGCAAGTAAGTCGTGATTGTTCCAACGGTACCCATCAGCCTGCCTTCTATATTCATCAACGTACTGAGTTAACTCCATCCCTGCACAATGGCCGTGAGGCATAACAGTTAGAGTATGATTCTTTTCGAGCTTCTCCACTTCCTGATATAACTCATGAATAATTCGAAGTTCATCAACTCCATCATGACTTTTCAACTCAGGATATTTTCCAGTGGCAATTAGGTAACAGCACTCTAAGGAACTACCCTCCGTTGCCATTCGGACTTCGTGTTTAGTAAGCTGCATCTGCTTCCGGATATCAATTATCTTAATGTCGATGCCGTATTTCTTCGGCATTAAAATATCCTGAGAAGGAGAGAAACCGTAATATTCAAACTCCAAATCATCATAATCGGTTCCATCGCTTTCGTTGAATAGCATATTGATTACTCCTTTGAAGGCTTCCTCATCAAACTTTTGAAATAGTTCGTAACGCTCGAATTTATGCGCTAATTGTCCATAAGCGGATATTGGCTTATCCGAATTAAAGCTCCAGCATATTTTCTCATCCGGTTTATCAATTCTTAATGCCTTCATTTGCACAATCTCATTATCCTTAATGAAACTATTGTCAAGTCCTGTGAACTCGAAATCGATTATTATTTTTGTTTTTTCGCTCATGGTTATATATTGATAAATTTGATATTATAAATATATTCTTCTTTAATAGTACCGTCTGGAAGCTCAATAATAGCAACTGTAAATTGTGCAATCATTGAGGTTCCGTTACCGCTATTTATATGTTCATAACTAACACCGAAAGCAAGGAAATTAGCATCCTTAGTAAACTCTTTACTCATACAGCCAGTTCCTTTTATTCTGTACAATTCCATTTGTGGTTTACCTTCCTCAAATTGTATAGGAACGTATTTTTTTATTTTAATTTTTCTCATGATTTATTATTTTTTAAAATGGTTTATCATCTTCAATACTGTCAACGCTCTCAGTAAACGTTTCGTTTTTATACCTAGAAATATCTGAAAACTTATCGGGGGTAGATTCTAATACTTCCCAATCCGTGAACCGAGTAAATCTATCCTCATATTTTGCCTTAACCGAGTCAACAGGTCCGTTTCTATGTTTAGCGATAATCAATTCTGATAACTGTCTACAATCATTACCGTCTCTATCCTCGGTGATTCCGTAATAGGACGGACGATGAATGAACATTACAATATCCGCATCCTGCTCAATAGCTCCCGACTCACGCAAATCTGAAAGAACTGGACGTTTATCACCTCCTCTAGTTTCAACCGCCCGACTCAACTGAGAAAGTGCGATAATTGGTATATTTAACTCCTTGGCAAGTGCCTTTAATGACCTACTAATATTTGCAATTTCCTGTTCACGGTTTCCATTACCTTTTTGCTCACCACCTCCATTCATCAATTGCAAATAGTCGATGATAATGAGTTCTATTTTATGGTGCTCTTTTAACCTTCTTGCTTTTGCTCTGAGTTCGAAAATTGAAAGCCTTGGAGTATCGTCAATATACAGTGGAGCTTGCGCGATGACTCCCACTTTATCATTAATCAGGTGCCATTCGTAATCCTGAAATTTTGAATCGGAAGAAACACGTTTAAACGAACTATTTGATATTTCCGTTTCTGAAGAAATTAATCGAGTGATGAGTTGTTCCTCTGACATCTCTAAAGAAAATATAGCAGTTGGACGTTTAAACTTGACGGAGGCATTGCTAGCCATCGTTAATACTAAAGCAGTTTTACCCATTGCAGGACGAGCAGCAATGATAATTAAATCTGACTTTTGCCAGCCGCCTGTGTTTCTATCTAACGAAGTTATACCAGAAGGAACACCGAACAATCCCTGCTCGATAGTTTCTTTCAATTCTAACTCCTTAATCACGTTGTGTAGAATTTTAGAAACATGAGATACCTCTTTTTTAATTACGCTTTTTGAAATGGAAAATAATGCTTGTTCCGCCTTATCCAATTGCTCAAAAACGTCAGCCGATTCCTCATACGATTCGCGAATGATGTCTGAGGATATTCGGATAAGTTCTCTTTGAATAAACTTTTGTGCCACAATTCGTGCATGAAATTCAGAATTTGCAGCTGATGAAACCCGATTAGTCAGTTGAGTGATATAATACGCACCACCTACTATCTCAAGTTCTCCAGATGATTTTAATTCCTGAGTAACTGTTAGAATATCCACAGGACTACTTTTAGAAAAAAGGCGGGTAATAGCTAACCAAATACGAGAATTGACATCTTTATAAAACGATTCTGGTTGTAAAATATCAATTACGATGGCCAGTGAATCGGATTCTAACATAACCGCACCAAGTACGGCCTCTTCAAGCTCCACGGCTTGAGGCGGTATCTTTCCTATATCCATTAGCTGTTGAGCTGATGTAGGTTTAGTTACTCTCCTTCTTGAACTTACTTCCTTATTCGTTGAAAAATCCGCCATTATTCTTTAAGTTTATTACCGATTTCATTGATTTTAAATGTTCCTTTCATTGTTTGTGGCGAAGGACTTTTACCGTATTCCTTTTTTGGATTAAGCATGTTTTTATACGTCAGATTGAACGTGTTTCGAATATGCTCCTCGTTGTTAAACTGCTTGCCGATACATTCTGAATCTATTTGTTTCAACACCTCCGCAACTGTTAAAGTTTTTCCGACCTGCCATTTGTCAATGAATAATTGCAGCTCGTTTTTGATGTAAGATGATATTGGCGATTTGTACATTTCCGTTCCGATATAAAAAAAGTTTGAAAAATTTTCGCTCGCGTTTTTATTTATAATTTTACTATCTGTTACTTTATCTGTTACAATATCTATTTCACTATCGGCATGTTTCGCATTCAAATTTGTGCGTTCGGATGCGTTCGCATCATTCGGCATTTTTTCGCCCCATCTCTTTTTCGCACTCTCAGAGTTTTTAACGCTTTTAGCTTCCCACTTTTTTAGGTCTCTTTTTAGTTGCTGCTTGATTGGCTCGAATACTAAATCAACAATCGGATTTTCAACATCGGGATTAAGGTCGTTGACGTATTCAAGTATTGTCATAAAAAGTTCTCCAGCATGCGCCTTTTTCATTTTTTTAACGGTGTGTATTAAGTCCGTATAAAGCATAAATGATTTCTTATTCTCAGCCATAAATCCTTCCTCCTTTTTTTGAATTGCAACTAACACATAACACCCTTAAATTTTCTAACCCATTATGTCCTCCTTTTGAAATTGGTATATTATGGTCGATTGAAGGATTGCTATCGTCCCCGCAAATTTCGCAGATTGAATTCACAGATTGAATTAACTCAATCGCCTGCCTTAATGTATGGTGATGCCCGTTTAGTTTAGACAGCCTTAATCGCAACCTCCTTTTTTCACATGACAAGCTCCATTTTGTAACTTGCAGCAAGTCGCCCGCCTTGACAATTGGAAGTGATTTCTGCAAACCCTCTATTTCGGAAATCCTGCTTAATATTTGTTCTTTGGTTAATACTCGGTTTGGCATAAATCATTTTATTTCTTTTTCGTTACTACTATTAATATTTCCTGATTGCAAACTTTGCAAAACTTGTAATCTATACTTGTTGTTTTTCCACACTTATCACAAACGCACATCCCTAATTTTAACATTGCTTTTGAAGTGGTATAAAAACCATCAGGCAATTCCTTTATAATTTTAAATGGCGATTGTATCCAACTTGACATCCTATTTTACTTTAATAGGATTGGTATTCAAAGTCTGTAAATTAATGAACACACCGTGATAATTCAACCGTAACTCACGAAACATTTTCCATATCAAATTACTACCATATTGAGCTAAAATAGAGTTGATAAATAAGTCCTGCTTAGTCAATGCTTCAGCAAGTGAGCAACTAGGTCCTTGGTCTTCCTTTTCAAACTTCTTAAGATATGGAAATAGCTCCGTAATCACCGGAAGGTGTTTAATGGTATTCCTAGTTTTGGAAGGCTGTTTAATTTCGCCACGAGTTCCTAAAACTATCTGGCCAGTGAATCGACTATTTCCTAAGTCCATCCAATAGAAGTTTCGCTTATCAGCTCCAGAACCATGTTGTATGATTCGTTTAAATGCTTTTCCAATATCTAAGCGAATGGCGACATTATCTACACAGGTCACTAAGATATTACAGTTGATTCTATCACTTTTAAGTTCGTATTGTATTGGCTGAGCTTTCCATCTTAGGCCATAGAATCGGTTAATTCGTGTAATCAATGCTGTCGCCTTATTCAATCCAAGTTCTGAAGATGAAAATAATTGTCTCGATAAATTCGCCTCCGTAATGATGTCACCATCAAAAGCGGTAACGTGTAATCCCGGATGCCCGATTGCAATCAATGCTTTATGAACTCGAGCCAAGTTGTTTAGCATTTGACTGCCAGTACCTCCGCATCCAATCACAAATACCGTAACGGGGTGTTGAGGGTTTATTAATTCACTCGCTGTGTAGTGGTATAGAGTATTATCAGTTTTTTTCATCGAGGATATGCTTTAATGTTTTACGAAATGGCTTTAATTGCTTTATTGGAACTTTCATTCGAATGGCTTGTTTCAGTTTTTTGAATTCACTCTCACTGATTAATCCTTCATCAAACTTCGAAAGCCAGAAGGAATTTTCCCATAACTTTACAAGTTCCGATATTTCAACGGTGTGCTTTGGCTTTTTCACATTTCCCATACATACCATACCATCGTCATGGATATTAGGAACTGGAAGATGATACAAAGCCGTTTTTAATGTTGGTTTCTTAATTCCCTTCATTGCGTAGATGGAAATTGAATCATCCTTTAGAACATAGATAAGTGAAGGGCACTTATATTTTACTGCTCGTTTGTACATTCCTGATAATTGCCTTTCGCTTGGTTTTTGCCACCACACTAAAACCAACCTTCCTGGTCTTGGGTCATAATATAAAATGTTATCCGGGATTAACTCCTTCACCGTTGCGAAGACAGTATTTTTTGAATCAATGACTATATCGAGCATATCACGCAAGGCTTTTTTCGTCAATGGCTTTCCTTCAGACAAATAGTCCTTTCCTTCAATGTTAACTATTTCTCTGTGCTCAACGTATCCATTGTTACCGTGATCGTTCTTGTAAACGACAATTTGGTGACTAGGACTGTATGTTTCTGTTAAATCACTCATAAAATATCTATTAGTTTTTTAGTTGTTTTATTGTTTACTACTTTGGGTGCAAGCTCCTGAGTTTTATTTTTAGAAGTCAAATCGTTATTTATTACCTTGATAAATTCTTTCCCTTCATCGAAAACTGAAAGCAGTAAATCGCAAAAGTGAATGTACTCGTTAACGATGCTTTTATTTTTTTCATTAAGAATTACCTTCCAACAGAATGGTACGCTTCCAGCACATTCGGCAACTTGGTCGATATTGCCCTCCATAATGTTAAAGAAGGTATCGTGTTGGTTATCTGTCCAAACTATCGACATGTATTCATTTGGAGTTACCTCTCCTGATTCCCAAGGTGAAACCGATACCTCATGCATCTCATATTTTGTTTTTGCCAACTCCAAAACTTTATTCATAAAAGGTAATGCAACGGATTCGTATTCGTTCATTATTAGAAAGGAGCTTAACGTCTTTTCAAACTTCTTTACGCTAACTAAACCTCGAAGTAAAGCAGCATATTTCTGTGGAATACCACCAAAGGAATAGTAATCGAGTGACTCCCTTAAATCCTGAAGCTCTATAATTTCCTCCTGATCCATATTTCCGCCTTCGTGCTCTTCGTGATTACAAAGTTCCTCCTCTCTACTTTTCACCCAATCAAAGACATGTCCGTGTTGGTAGTTTGTTTTATTATGCTGCACCCAAGTACTTATTGATTCCACTCCGATTATATTTTGGAGAATACGAAACGTGTAAATAAGCAGTTCGTGTAATCGAGGATGGGAACGATTGACTTTAGCAAGGAAATTAATCGGTATGAATAATTTATTCGGGCACCCATAATATTGAGTTACTTTCAAACAATATCTACCGTCTTCCAGTTCAACATCCCATTCCTCATAATCATTTGATTTTATAGTGGAGGTTAGGATGCTGTGAAGTACCTCAGCTGGACTACTATTTATTGACCACCTTTTATTTTCCTTGAAACCATTTATCGATTTAGCGACTGGATAAATATCAGCGATGGCTTTCAATTGCTGTTCCTCAGTTGCCAGTGGATGTTCCACTCCTTGAAATGACATTATCGCAAGCTGTGTAAGCATTTTCCTTTCGGGAGTTAAGGTAAATGGCACAAGAGCTCTTTTGGAACTATTGCCATCTCTTCCTGATAGTTTTCCACGTCCATCATTTGATGGCTGTCCCTTGATACTCTGTTGAGAATGTTCAAGATTCTGTTGTGGAACTCTGGTAGGTTCTCCTTTGCTGATATTTTTTCTGTTGGCTGACACGGTTGTTTCTTTTTTAAATAGTCTTCAACTTTCATCCTTTTGTTCCAATTTGTGCACTTGCTGAATATACAGCGACTTCGCCTTTTACGGTCGGTCCTGATAAGCTAGCAGTTGTTAGCTCTGGATATTCAGAAGAGTAGAATTTAATCACCTCTTCCGGTGTCATGTCAGGATTCGGGTCTTTCAACTCAATATCCTTTTTATCCTCGTTCTTGATGATAAACTTCCTTTGTAAATTTGTTACTTGTAATGCCATTTTTTTATCTCCCTTTTAGTTTTAGTTAATAATTAATCTTTCATCATTTCTTTTAAACGAGTATCCCACTTCTGAGCCTTAATAAATCCCTCCTCAGCGGTCTTATCTCCTTCAGGTGCGATTTCCATAGCTTGCTTATAGTATTCCATAGACTTCTCGTATTTATTGTCACCAAGGGCAAAATCTGTCATCGCATGAGTTCCTAATCCCATTAGCTCCTTGAACTTTTCCGAGTTATCAACCTTGGCCAGCTCCTCCTTTTTTACTTCTGGAATAGTTTCGGTATTGGAAGTAGGGAGAGTATTTTTTTCGGGTTTAACTTTTTTCTCTTTTTTTATTTCCTGAATTGGAGTAACAAGCGGTTGGCCTTCCTCTCCCGATTTCGGGTTAATAATCACGGCACCATTATTTACTTCGCATGCGGAACATAAATCATCCTCTACCCAGTGGCAAGCAGTACCAGTCTTTTCTACGCATTGTGCGCAGTCGTCATCAGTACATCCGCAGACACGGCATTTTTGTACTTTGTCTTCGGTCGATGCGGTGTCGCCATCTGGTTTATAGTTATCAATTAATTTTTGAAGTTCAGCAACTTTTAATTTAGGTAATCCTCCTCCTTTGTTCGCATCAGTTACAATTTGTTGCGCCTTCACTAAATCCTTATCCGCAATGGCTTTTTCAACTTGGATTTTCAAATCATATTTGCTTTTTTTGCCAGGCTTCGGAGCATCAGCTTTTTTCTTATCACTTTTAATTTTAGTGGCTTCCTGCTGAACAGCGGTATTGCCTCCTTTGCGAGCTTCCTTTTTCTTTTTATTTTTTTCTGTGGAAGTTTCTCCCTCTTCCTCCTCCTCTTCCTCCTCTTCTTCCTTATCTTTCTTAGGAGCGTCAGTAACGTTTATAACTAGTTCCTTAGTTTCAGTTGGAGAAACTTTCAAATGAGATAAGATAGCCTCGTCAACTTCGGGTGGTGTGCCAGTCATATTGATGAGTTTGTTATCCTTGTTTACCAACAGAGTGATATTTTCACCAACCTTTGTAATGGTGAATTTTACAATTTGTTTGTCATTCATTAGTTGAGAAAGCTGTTGAAAAAAATTAGTCTCAAATACTTGAATTGGCTTAGTAATTTCCTCCGTGCCTTTTTCATTAATTAATTCGCACGTGTCGTTCGGATAGAATATCCAGTCAACACCTGCTCTGTCGGTGTAGGAAATATTACCGTTCGCCATCAGGGTTCCGGTGTAGACTTTACCTACTTCAAGTCCGCTACCCTCCATTCGGGTATCTACTAGTTCTGTTACTTTAAATTTTTGCATGTTCTTAGTTATTTGTTTGTTTGTTAGTACTATTGTTTGTAAATATTTTCCGTCTTTTTCTATTTGGCGATAACCTCCTAAAGGTGTATATCCGTATTCTATGGCGATGTTCGTTGTTGCTATCAGTTCCCGAAGCGAATCGGCAATAACTAAATCGTATTTTTTTAACTGCATTAGTTTTTCGTGAACGGAATATTAGTCAACTGCCTTCCGTTGTTTGCTATGTAAAACAGTCCAGTAGATGTCTGCTTTATTTCCATTGTTTCTATTTTGCCAAAGAATTTATAATTACCTCCTAAGTCGACAATCCAACAGCTTGTTTTATCGGGATGCGGTCTCATTCCACGTCCTAAAATTTGATAATACAATGCTAAACTCATTGTTGAACGTGCCATTAAAATACATTCCAATTCAGGATAATCGAATCCAGTTGTAAGTACTCCGACATTGATAACACACCTAATAATTCCTGCTTTGAATTGCGATAGGATTCTTTCACGTTCACCTGCCGGAGTTTCTCCAGTGAGGACTACGGAACCAGGAACACCAAGCGAAATATTATTTGCCTCATCAACCAAAGCACAGAAAACAAGAAGATTCTTTTTTTTGCCAAGTAACCGATTTGCAAAATCAATAGTAATTTTTGGCATATTGATTTTACGGTAATATGCTTTCAAACTTGAATCGGTGAAGTCGGTACCTGAAGAGTTCATGGTAAGTAAACTTCTTTCGATAACGTCCTTGGTAAAGTATTCTAACTTTGCCAAGTGGCCAGCATCAAATAATACGCTGTTCTGAATAAAGTAAAGAACCTTATTAAATATCCTTGGGCGTGTTCGAGTTAGGAAGCGAAGCTCCGCACCTTCAGCACCTGAAGCTAAACGATAAGGAGTAGCGGTAAGGCCAAGGACTTTAGCACCGTGAATAGCTTTTATAAAGTCATGGTACATTCCCCCTTGAGCATTTACAAGGTGACACTCGTCAATAATGATATTCTTAATGTCACGAAATAAATGGTGCTTACTGGCCACACTTCCAATGGTTGCAAATGTAATTTTATCAATTACCTTCTTTCCTGCCGATGCGGAATAAACCCCACAGCGATAACCGTAGCTCCTGAATTTCCTGACATTCTGGTCGAGGATTTCTTTTGACGGCTGAAATACAATCGTCTTGCCTTCCAATCCCATTCCGATATTAGCAATCACAACGGATTTTCCGCTACCGGTAGGAAGGATTTCAATTGCGTTTTCTTGCTTTCCACTTTTGAAAAACTCAATCGCTTTCTCAATCGCTTCTACCTGATAAGGTCGCGGGGTGAACTGTTGTGTGGCCATCTGTTTAGGGGGAAACAATTCGATTGTATTTGATAAGTCGCCAGTCATTATTCTAAGCGTGAGCCTCTAAATCATCGGTTAATTCACGCTCTTTTAATTCGTCACCAATGGTTAACTGATTCGGATTAATATCGTCATGGTGCAATAGTGTGAACTTGCCGTTCATATATTGCTCTACTTCTGAAATTACGTTGTCAAGCGCCTCAGATAATTCATTATACCAAGGGTAACCGCCCAATCCTGAAAGGTCAACTTTAGGAGTTACCAAGTCCATCACATCGCCAACGTTTAAAGTTTTATAACCTGTAAGTACAACGGTTCTATTTTCCTCAGAGCCTTTTACCTTAAATTGGTTAACGATGTATAAAGTCGACAATTCATCATTATGCATTTTATTGATGTTGGCTATCTCCTTATTGGAGTGGGCGAATGCATCGTCAATAACTGCAAGGTGAACATTCAACATAAAGAACGCTATTCGCATGTCCTCGTTAATCAACTTGGATTTGTTGTTAGTTACTTTGATGGTGTCTCCGGCACCAGCTCCAGTTTTTACTTCATAACTGTACTCGCAGAAATCATCAACTATCTTTGCGCTGATAATTTCGATAGGCTTTACCAATTTTTCTATGGCGTCTTCCTGTTTTTTCTTTTTGTTACCTTTTCCCATTTTACTTTTATTGTTAATTGTTATTACTACTTATTAAAATTGACCTTTTACTACTTCCTTAATTTCGAACTCGTACTCAGCTTCAACCGCTTTTTTCTTTAGCTTATACATGGCCGTTTTCACGCCCTTGGTATCTACTCTCTCGATTCTATTGTCTCCGTAGATGACAAGGAAGTCAAGAATGTATGCGAATATTTTAATGCCTTTTATAAATATTGGGTATTGTACTTGCTCCTGAATTGTCATTACTCTATTCTTTAGCAAATCCGCACATTTCAATAACTCCAAATGCGCTCTGTATTCCCTTTCTAACTTGCTGTCGTATAATTTGCCATTGAACATTCTATCCTTAGCGTCAGCAACGTTGTATTTACTTTTGCGCTCCTTTGTGGCTACCGATGAGGTGCCTATTTTTGAACTTTTAGCAAAAGGAACCGTATCAACATTGCCCTTTCGGTTAATATTTTCTAAGTCCTTCTCTGTCCAGTGTAGGTTATTACTCATTTTAAAAAGGTATTTTTGATAAATCGATTGATAAATTTTTTGACGCAACGTGAACATTTTTCCCGGTTAGATCCTGGACCTGCTTTTTAAACTTTCGCTCGTCTGAATTTCCATCCGACAAATGGATAAGTACGATATTATTCACCGCCTTTAAATCATTTGCCATAAGAAGCTCCTTGCATGTCTTTAAACTCATGTGTGATTTCATTACACGGTCGCGAATGATTTTATTCAGGTCACCGGAAAAGAATTTCTCCGCCATAATGTCCTCACAGTAATTCGCCTCCACGATAATGTTATTTAGATTCGGAAACGTGTACCTGCAATAAAAACTATCGGTGATAAACAGCACATTCCCACACTGAGGATGATTGATCAGGTACCCGAAAGGCTCCGCACAGTCATGACGAACATCAAACGGTTTTATTTTAAATTCGCCAAGGATAAATTCTTTCATTGCAAAAACTGGATGAAGTCGATGAGATGAAATATTTATTGCGTTGATGGTACCGGGCGATGAGTAAATATCGATTCCCGCTTTTGCCGCATCATTAATGGCCTTGCTGTGGTCTAAATGCTCGTGAGTTACAATAGCTCCGCAAACGCGAGAGATATCGAAATTAAGCGCAACCTTTATATCTTTGAAGTTGACACCGAGTTCTAAAATAAGAACCTCGGTGCCGCTATCCAAAAGATAACAGTTTCCAACAGAGCCAGTATTGATGCAGGTAAGTTTCATATTAGAAATCAGGCTTCTCTAATTCTAAATTTGTTTGACCTCCGTTTGAATCCGCTCCGTTTACCTTTGGAGTTTCTTCCATATTTACTAACGGTTTCACCTCTTCCTTTAACTCCTCTTTCGACTCCTCGAAGGATATTGACTCGATATTTGCCTCCTGCTTAATTTCAACGGCAACTGCGTTTTGAGCCTCCGCGTCAGTAAATTCCTTTTCCTCGGTAAATAAGGAGGCATCATCTGAGACATTAATGATACGCTTACATAATCTGCTCTCAACGGTCTTCATACTCATTTCACCTTTGAACTCAGTATGTGCTTTTGATACTCCGCCAGCGGCTCCCATTTTCCACGACTTCATGATCTGTTGGTTATTCATAACCTCGAGCTCTAGGTTGCCATCCTTATCAACTGCAATGGCATAAGCTCCTATGATTTCAGAATCATCAATTTGTTTGAAGTCCTGCTCGTGTTTAACAAGGGTTTTACTTCCATCCTTGTTAATTACATATTCGAAAACATCATTTTTATAAATCAAGTTTCCTTTTATAGATTTAATTCCGGCCACTCTTTTTGCAACGGCAATAGATCCGTTATAACTTCTCATCATGGTCAACTTACTACCCATTGCAACGAAGTAGCATTGTTTTTTCATTGGGTTTAATCCCTGAATAACCATTTCAAGTAACGCATTTGCTATACTGGCCTGAGAGCATGTTTGTAGTACGCCATTTCCTGATCTGTCCTTTGCCTCCGAAATCATTAGGTAAGCAAATTTTAAGGCATTGGCAGCGCTGTAGTTTTCGGGAAGATTAATTGCCTTAGCTTTTTGAAACTGGTCAACCCGAGCTAATACGCTATCACTTATCGTTTTTTCAACTGCAGTGGTTACCGGCTTCTCTTTTTTGTCCTCGGCTTTTGAAACCTCCGGACCATTTGAATTTACTGTTGTCATTTTTTGTTAGTTATTAGTTGTTATTTATTATTGAATTGTCAATGGTTGGTCTTTTACCGCAATCAGGTTAATGATCTGACTGTTGGTAGGAATAATTTTTATAGTGGATTCTCTATTGTCGATAAATACCGGTACAGATACTCCGTAGTGATCGCTGAGTGCATTTATAATATCAAGCCCGGCATTTACCTTACCCGCAGTGTTTACATCGGAATACGGAACCCCGTTTACTAAGCAGTCGCAACATTCATCTTCACCTCCATTAATTTGGAGGGCAAACATTTTGAATTTAACCAACTGGAACTTCGAATTAATACGTTGCTCGATGGTTTCAATTTTCTTTTTATTGAATGCATCGATGTTGAATTCCCTTCTCTCCAAATCGGCAAGCTGCTGAGACATTACTTTTTCCTGTTCGGATAACTCCTTTATTCTTAAATCTGCTGCCTCGATTTGTTCCTTTGAGTGTAACTTCTTTTTAAGACCGTCTATCTCGGTAACTAGAACCGCTCTTTTCTCTCTTAACTCGCTATTATTAATAGCAGCCACCACTGGAATAAAAAATGCTTCTATTTGCGACTGCAGTTGTTTTGTTTTTTCTGAAACTGTGTCCTCCATCGATATCGCTTTTTGCTTTTCGCTATCGAGGTTCTGAAGCTCGCTATCGAGTTCCTGAACCTTTGAACTGTTCAACTCCACTTTTTCAGAAAGGGAAACATTGTCTGTTTTCAAGTTGGAAATATCATTATTCAATGATTTACCCTTCTCACGGATGGTATTTAAAACTTGTAACTTATTGCTGTTAAAATTTGCGGCAAGTTCCGTTTTCATCGACTCGATATCATCGGCCTCCATTGGTCTTTTGCAGGAAGGACACATAAATTTATCCTCATCAAAAATAATTACCTTGGCATTTTCAGTTTCAAAATCGGTGCGCTTGTTTACCACCTGAGTTTCTAAAACTTTTATTTGAGTTTCATTACTTCTAATGCTATTTTCGGCCTGCTCCTTGGCACGGACAAACGTTTGCTTGTTTGTTTTGGCGGTGTTAATCTTTTGTTCGATTTGTTGAAGTAGTTCATTCTTTGATGATTTATCGGCTGACTCCGAATCACGCAAATCATTTTTAAGTTTGTTCAACTCATTGTGCTTGGTGGTGATTTCCTCATTTTGCTTTTTGAATGATTCCTGTTTGTCATCCATTTGCTTTTCGATACTTTTAATTTCCAACTCGATTTTTTCAATCTGTTTTGAAATAGCGGCATAATCTTCCACCACCGGTTTGGAGTTAGTTTGTTCCTCGATACATACTGGTATTTTCTCCAGTTCATCTTTGATTCTTTTTTTCTCTGCGGAGAGTTGAGCGCGGAGCTCTTTAATAGATTTATTTTTTAGAAGTGCAACTAATGCCTGTAGGCCAGCATTATCTCCAGCGATATCGCTATCGGAAATAACTCCTGCCATTTTTGTTAGAACTTCTCTTCTATCTGTCCACTTCATACTATTGAAGTAGGCGGGATTAGTAAGCAGTTTAAAAAGGTTTTCGTTGATGATTTCATCAATCTTTTGTTTGTAAATTGTTTGAGTTACCGGAACATCATTAACAAAGTAGGTAGTTTCATGGCCTGTAAATTCTGAGTCCTCAAACCCTCTTCTTTTTACCCATTTCTCACGTAATTCCTTACGCAAATGATTTTCCATTCCATCACAAATAATCATCCCCGAAACCTTATGTTCCAGTTTATGAATGGGATTGTTATTCTCATCCAGCGTTTTGATGTTGAATTCTTTTTCGTCAGCGCTGTTTTTGCCAAACATCAACCATGTGAATGCATCGAAAATAGATGACTTACCAGTTCCGTTATCACCGGAGATTGTTGTTTGAACATCATCAAAAGGAACTTTTAAGTCTTTTAATTGTTTGAAGTTTTGGAGTCTTAGCCCCGTTAATTGAATTTTCATTTTGTTTGTTGTTTGTTGTTATTATTAATTGTTGTTAGTTTTCTTAAAAAAAGCGGCTGTCCCTAGTGTGAAACCTGAACAAAAGCAACGGAGGTTTCACGACACCCGTCCTCAAAGCCAACTTGTTAGTTGACCTTACCGCTGTACATTCAGCACCCTGAACTCGCGCCCATTCGTGCCTCGTTTATTTCTTTTGCCTTCGTATCAACTATTTGCTGTAGTATTTCAACTCTAGCATATTGTAGGATGAAGTCGATTTTAATATCCTCGGTCAACCCTTTGCTTTCAACGGTTGCCTTTACGTTCTTTTTGAATTCTGATGTTAGTTCCATGATTAATTATTGCTTTAATTGACGTTCTAATATTTCAAACTCGGCTTCCCATGTTTCGGAAGTGTCGCCTGTAATCCTTACAATTTGATGTGAGGCGAAGAAGTCTTCGAGTACATCGTAAATACTATCGGACGAGCTTTCGAACTCAAGAACCAATTCAAATGAAAGTGGATATTTATCCTGCATCTTTTTAAGAAATGTTGCAATGTTTGCCATATTAGTTGTGCTTTATGATTGTTAATTTGTTGATTTCAATTTGTCGCGGTGTGGAGCAAAAGCAGTAATATTTACCGTCTTTTGCTAAGACTAGAAATACACCCTCGTGCTTCTTAATCATTTCCTCATACATCGCCAATTTTTCGATGTAGTTTTGGTTGGTAATTTCTACCTCAATGGGTAGCTCTGGTTGTTTTAGTTCTGCTCTCATAACTTAATATTCTGCGTAGGCTCCGTCATCAACTCCGTCAATGGGTCTCCACTTGTTAATTAGCTTGTTCATTAATGTGATATAATTGCTGCAAGAATAATTATGATAAGAGTTCCTATGTACAAGGCTCCCCAACGCATATTAATTTGGAACTCACGTTTCGCGATGTAAGATTCCATTGCGTTAATGTTGGTACCGTACTTTGAAAAGAATTTAGACTGCTCTATAAATTGCAGTTTGATTCTAAAATCCCGAATAGTGTTTTTAATTGCCTTCATGATTAATCTTCTGTTGGTGTTTGTAATTCTATTCTATAATAGTCCACATCATTGATGCAATCGCTAATGTGATTATATGCCGCTTGGCGAGTTGAAAACCCATTTACAACGGTGTAATTGGTTTCCGTTTTTTTGATGAAAATAATTCTGAACTTCATTACTTTATAATTTTAGCGTTTGGGTACTTTAATTTCCATGTTGCGAAACTTTCCATTCTGTTAATGGTTACGGTTGTTTTTTCATCGCACCATACCTTAATCTTTGTAAGTTTTCTTGACGATGGCACCGCTTTCACTTTTTTTCTTTTCATTTTGAAATAGTGGTTAGCCTTTAATAAGGTTGTGCTTTTTTAAAATCTCAACTTCCTTTTCGGAGAACTGGCCACTTTCTTTTTTAATAAAAAAATTTTGGCGGGATATCCCTAAAAGCGTTTTATATATATAACTACCTTTTGTTTTTTGCAAAGCCTTTTTTAAGTCCGATGTCCTTCTTTTTTTCAGCCTTGAAATTGCCTCTCTTAATTCCTGCTCCGTTAATTTTTCTATTCCTTCCATTATTATTTTTGTTTTTGTTGATTTATTTATTATACCTTTGTAAATAATTTCCGGGACAAAGGTAAATACAAATTGTCTTACAAAATACAAAATGTCCATAAAAAGTTATTAACAATCGATAATTAATAGTGCCAAAAGAGGGAGAAATATTAAAAGTACGTGTAAAGACATCTATACACACAATCTCCGAAATAGCCGAAATATCGGGTATTTCAAGGGCTCACTTATATACTTTATTTAAGCAAGAAGTAATTGAGGAGGAATGGAAAGAAAAATTAAAAAAGGCTAATATTTTTCTGGACAATTTGTCTTTTGACTCTAAAACCGAATTAAAAACACGGGAGTATATCCTGATGCTCGAAACAAAAGTAAAGCATCTTAAGGAAATGAATTCTATATTAGAAAATCAGGTTAAGCACCTAAAGGATCATAATGAGTCATTAGCAAAGGAGCTTGAAAAAAGAAAGATGGTGAAGTCGTAGTAAGTTTGTTGTTTGTTTATGAACAAGTCCAAAAGGGAGGCATGCAAGTTGTGTTTAGAGTATATAAAAATGTTAAAGGAGAAATCAAAACTTATTCAAAGGCTACAGTCGGAAATATTATTGCTTCGTCAAACAAAGCTAGATTTTGGTAATAATTGAAACTACTTTATTACATATTAACTATCATCATTTCGCATCCGTCAAAATGGAAGCATGAATTTAAAAAATTAAAGCAAAAAAATGGGAATGAATAATAATTCAATTAATCATATTAAAAAATAAAGTACTTTTGTATTCCCAAAATATTACTGCATGAAAAATATTGTTTTTCTTTTATTAGTCTCAATATCATTTAATGTAAACGCACAGTTAACAGATAATAGTAATCAGCATACAAAAATATACGTGCCTAAAAACCACTATCAGAGCTGGAGGTTTGGAGACGATAGCAAAAGTATTACTCAAATTCAAAACATTTTATTCGATACTGGAAACCAGGATATTCAATCGCTAGTAATTAAGGCAAAGAGAAGCCAAAAAAGGCAATACCTTGGCTTATTATCAATTCCTTTCGGTATTAGCGCAATCGCATTGGCGGTAGCCTCTTATTATACACGAGAAAAAGTGCCGGTTTCTACGGCCAATAATTATGGGGTTCAAAGTACCACCTACGAATATCAAAATACAAAACAAACCGGAACTTATCTAATAAGTGCTGGAGCTGGCGGTATAATTACTGCCGCTACTATATTTATTGGGGTTAACGCAAAACACAATAAAAGAAAGTTCAGAAAACAGGCTATCGAACTTTATAATCAAACCTATTGATGGATGCCACAGCTCTAGCTACTATTATTTTATATCCAATTTCCTGCTATTGGGTTGGGGGTTTTGCAAAGGATAAGTTAACCTATCCAGTTGCGGTTGCTTTTTTTATTACACCAATATTAGCTATCATTATTTTCCCATTGCTAGATACTAAGGAACCGGTCAATCAATTCACCGCAGTAAAGATGGATAATCCTCCTCCACCTCCTAAAAAAGAATTCAGGCCTATTGAAAACGGAGTTGAAAAGCCAACAGTTTGTCCACATTGTGATTTAATATTTCGCGAGTATTCACATTACTGCCCACGCTGTTTTCGCGATGCCGATGGATATACCATAAGGGAAAACTACAATCGTTTCAACTACCCAAACTCATATCAGTCCTCCAGAAATTAGAACCACGAACAGGCACACGAATGGACCATCTTAATAAAATCCTTGAAATCAGAAAGGAGTTAAATTACAGGCAGGATGAATTTTCCCTACTAATTGATATTACTCAGAGTAACCTTTCCTTAATTGAAAGTGGTAAAATCGGGATTTCTAAACGAGTTTTAAAAAAGTTAAACTCAATAGGTATAGATGCTGACCAGGCACTTGGTAAAAAGCCCTATGATATTGAAAAAATAATTCGTGCTATTAACCCCGTTGATCGTTCTCCATTACCAAGTAATACCACTTCGAATAACAACCTTGAAAATTTATTTCTCAGAATAGAATTACTCGAGCTAAAGGTAAAAAATCTAGAAGCTAAAAAATAACCGTCTCCCACCGATGAACAACACGCATTTTTCCTAATAAAATCAGCTATTTCAAAAATTACGATTTGCTAATATAATATATATGATTTCTCATATAATATTTTATTAGTACTTTTGTTGCCGAAATTAATTTCACATGCCGGCACCTAAAAAAAATACTTTTTGGAAACTAAGGTCAACTCATGGCCGTGAAAAAATATTTGCCACACCTGAAATACTACTTGCAGCTGCTGAGGAATATTTTCACCATACATCTAAAAGAAAATGGATAAAAATTGAGTATAAAACGGTAGGTCCTACGCTAAAAAAAGTAAAAATTCCAACCGATACTCCATTCACCATCGCAGGGCTGTGTATATTTCTTGGAGTTAACTCATCGTATTTCAGACAGTTCAAAAAAAACAATAAGGATCACGAAGGTTTTTCATCGGTCATAGCCCATATTGAGGACATTATGGATGCTCAAAAATTTGAGGGGGCGGCAGTTGGAGCGTTCAATGCGAATATTATATCGAGAGATCTCGGTCTAAAAGAGCAGACGGAAAATAAAACAATCATGGTAATTCCTGAGATAACTTCTGAAATGAGAAAAAAATTTAAGGAGGATTTTGATTCACAGTATTGAAAAATTACTAACCATTAAATATTTATGTGAAACCAAAACTCTTGATTTCACTCGCTATTTTTATAAGGAGCGCTTCGCTAGGAAATTTGTAATAGGAGAGCATCATACCCAAATAGCAAACGCACTCGATTTAGTCATTGCGGGTAAAATTAAAAAGCTAATTATAAACATTGCTCCCAGATATGGAAAAACTGAACTCGCTGTCAAAAACTTCATGGCCAAGGGGCTTGCCATTAATCCATCATCTAGATTTATACACTTAAGCTATTCTGATGACTTAGCTCTCGATAATTCAGAGGAGGTAAAGGATATCGTTAAATGTCCCGAGTATCAGGCAATGTTTCCAAACGTACAAATTAAGCCTGGATCTGATTCAAAAAAGAAATGGTACACAACTGCGGGAGGAGGAGTATATGCTACTGCAGCAGCTGGTCAAGTTACCGGATTCGGAGCGGGTCAAGTTGATATTGAAAGCGATGACAATGATGATGATCTCGATTTTATTAATAGCGATGGTACCATATTCTCAGGGGCTCTTATTATAGACGATCCAATAAAGCCAGATGATGCGGATTCAGAAACTAAAAGGGAAAGAATAAACAATAGGTGGGATTCAACTATTAAGAATCGTGTTAATAGTAGAAACACACCAATCATCATTATTATGCAACGGTTGCATCCGGAGGATCTATGCGGTTATCTCATTAACCAATCCCCTGAAGATTGGACCGTTTTAAGTTTTCCTGCTATTAAACCGGATGGTACGGCACTCTGGGAATTTAAACATACGATAGAGGAGCTACGAAAACTTGAAAAGCAAAATAGCGTTGTTTTCGGACGTCAGTACATGCAGGATCCACAACCATTGGAAGGATTACTTTTCAAGAAGAATGAAATAAAGCGTTATACAAGGTCTCAGTTTGAATCTGAAACTAAAGACCTGACGGGTAAAAGCAAAGTTGAGGCGAAGTACGGTGCTGTCGATCCGGCTGAGGGAGGAGGAGATGAGTTATCCGCTATCTTCAGCTCGATTATACCAAAGAAAGTATTTATTACCGATGTGATGTACACTTTAGACACAGTGGACTTAACCGTTCCTAAATGCGTTTCTATCATTCGCAATAAAAACATAACTTATACCCGTGTCGAAAAGAATGGACTGGGTTCCGGATATATTCGAGACCTAAGAAAGCTCATCTCTCCCGAGCGCATTCTTTCGATTCGGCACGAAACTCATAAAGGCACTAGAATTTGGAATGAATATGGATTTATCAAGGAATACTTTTACTTTTTAGATGAAAGTGAGTATCTACCCGGTAGCGAGTACGACAAATTCATGAAAAATCTATTCTCATATTTAAAGGATAAGGATAACCAGAAGGATGCTGCACCGGATGTCTCGGCTATGCTTTCTAAAATGATACAATCTTTTATCCCAGGACTGTTTAACTAATAAAAAATATATATATGATAGCATTTATTGATATTGAAACTGGCGGTTTCTCCATTGAAAAGAATGGGGTTTGCGAAATATTCACGGTTGTTATACCAGAAACTCCCGATATGACAAACATTGATTACCATTGTTTAATTAAACCGTATAAGCGACCTAACAGTGATGAGTTGGTGAGTTATAAGAATGACGCTATGGCGGTAAATGGCATTAAAGTTGAAGAATGCAAAACAGTTCGATGTTCCAAGGATTAAGCACCTTATGGATAGATTTGCCCCAGGTAGTTGGACGGATTTCGATATCATCGATACGATGGAAATAGCAAAGGTAAAGTATAAGGGTTTACCATCCTACTCATTGGAATCGCTGTGTAAGCACTTCGGAATTTACCATAATAACAAGCATTCAGCTAAAGGCGATGTACTGGCCACCGTAGAACTTTATAAATTCATTACACAATGAGTTGCTCGTCCTGTGGTGATAAGGTAGTTGGAGTGTGCAAGGTATGCGAGCTACTTGATAAGGATAGTAGGGTAAAGCAGGTTAGTTATTGCGATACCTGTGGGGTATATATTTGCCCGGCATGTAAAAAGGATTGGGGGAGACGAGGTATAGCATACTTCAAAAATTTGATAAAATAAAATATTGTATGATAAATCATATTTATTTTTTTTATACATTTGTGCGCTCGTTATTAATCAAACTACTTTCAAAAATGATTAAGTGAATACATTTATTCCGCTCAGTGGCATAAGAGGTTGGTTATTCAGGAAAATGTTTAGCATTTCCTCTCGCTCTTCTTGGACTAATTTATTTTTTGACCCAAAGCAGGTTATATTCGTTGACCGTGAAAATTTAATTGATGCATATAGTCAATGCCCACACCTCCAGATTATAATAAACAAGCGCGCTGATATGGGTAAGAACGGTATTCTGAAAAAAAGAAACCGAAAAACAAAAAAAACGGTACCCAATGCCACTATACCATACTGGTTACTAAAACCAAATCCTATTCAAGATTTTGGAGATTTTTATAGAGAGTGGGTTATTTATAACTCCGTATATGGCAATTATTTTATCTACCCAAATCGGCCATTCGAAAAAAGTGAGCCTTCCACAATTGTAAATCTGATTCCTGAAAAAATTAAAATCACTCCAACAGGACGATGGATAGACCAAACTAAGTTAGACGGAATAATTTCGAAAGTTGAATTTATAGTCAACGGGGCAATAGTTAAAACGTTTAAACCTTCTGAAATTATTATGGGATGTGATGGTATATCACGTTCACCATTCATTGCGGAATCGAAATTAATAAACCTACAGTGGCCAATATCTAATATAGTCGGTTCATTAAAGACTAGAAATAAGTTCATCTATAATGGTCCTAAAATTATCATCTCCTCTAATTCAAAAGATAGTGATGGTGGTATTCCTTTCGGAGATCCGGAAAGACAAAATGTTGAAAGGCAGTTATCAAAAGATTACGGTGAGCAAGACAATCAATCTAATGCTGTACTATCGACCGCCAGCCTAACCTCTGAGAAAATTGACTATCCTACTAAGGATTTAATGTTATTTGAAGAAGAGGAAACTGATGCGTACACGATATCTGCGGAGTTCGGTATCAATAAATATCTATTGCCTTGGTCTAAGGATGCCACTTTCGAAAATACAAAGCGCGGAGAAATTGAAACGTATCAAAATACAATCATACCGGAATCGGAACGCTTTTGTAAAATCCTTGATAGAATTGACAATGATGAGGTAAATGAGTATTTCATGGATTATTCTCACCTGCCAATACTTCAGGAAGATAAAAAGTCAGCAGCCGACATCAATAAGGTCAAAGTTGAAACCGCTGAGGTGCTTTGGTTAAATGGCATGATTACGGATGATGAGTTTGCACAGTCTGGAGGATATGAAAAAAGGTCCGGAGATGGAAAGCAAAAGCAATCAACGAGAGTAAATTATAATAATTTAAGCACTGTTAACTAATGAGCAGAATAGGAAACTACTATGGAATCCAATAAAGACAAAAAGCCAACAGTTAATATTGAAAAGCTAAATCGGTCAAAAGCTGATAAGAAAAAGATATTAGAGGAAAACAAAAAGGTAATTAAATCTAAAAAGTAAAGCAATGAAAAAGCCATTGGAATTTAAAACTAAAAAGGAATTCTACTCCTACTTGGTAAAAAATAAGTCGGAAATTATCGCCTTAAAAAAAGCGTCATTAAAGTTTACTGACCCGTTTGAACTTAGTGGTAAGGAAAGCTCCGTAGTGAAATCCCTTTCCACAAATTACAAGGACGACCCAGCCAGTGGAGTGATTAAAAGATCTATTATTTGTAATACATTCCTATGGATGGACTCACAAAATGATGTTCTTGTTCCGGGATGCTGCACTAAAACAATTAACGAGCGATCAGATAAGATTTTGCACTTGCACGATCACGAGTATAAAATTACTTCAAAGGTTGGAAAGCCTACATCTATTTATGAAAGACAGGTAGCGTGGTCGGACCTTGGAGTTGATAAGCCGGGAATGACGACTACTCTTATTATGGATAGCGAAATCATGAAGTCATACAATCCAATGATATTTGATGACTATCTTAATGGTAATATCAATCAACATAGTATCGGTCTTAACTACATTACTCTGGAGCTTGCTATAAACGATCCTGAGGAAAAGGCTTATTATGCTGTTTGGAGTAAATGGATTAATCAAATAGGTAATAAGGCATGTGTCGAGGAAGATGGCTATTTCTGGTTAGTATCAGAAATTAAGTTAATTGAGAACTC
The DNA here is from genome assembly GCA_903911435.1 of uncultured Bacteroidota bacterium. Classification (GTDB taxonomy): domain Bacteria; phylum Bacteroidota; class Bacteroidia; order 2-12-FULL-35-15; family 2-12-FULL-35-15; genus 2-12-FULL-35-15. The sequence goes on along the minus strand of CAIWDF010000098.1, from coordinate 11,360 downwards.
CTGTGTTATCTCAGGGAGCAATGAATTAACTCCTACAATCCCAAATGAGGGCAAGTCTAAACCTGTAACCACAGTTAATCCAGTTTGCGAGGACTGCGGTGAGGAATTAGACCCTGAAGGTGCATGTGTAAATTGCTGTAACCAGGATAAGGGGGAAACTCTATTTGATGTTAATGCAATTATTTCCTCAATGCCTGTTAAAAGCGAAAAACCGTTTGATGTAAGCAAGGTTATCAAAAGCCTAAATAATTAAATCGGCTTTGCCGAAATATGAATTATCATAAAAAGTTAATAAAAAATATTTATAGTAAACAAATAATATGTAATTTAGCACCCGAAAGTTAAGCCGAAATATATTCTTCCCTCGTGTTAACACTCTGAAAAGAGCCGTAATAAAGGCAAAGAGATAAATCACTTAATAGAAAGTAACAAAATCTATTAATTAATTTAAAACTCATCTTTATTATGAAAAATCAAAAAACTACAGCGAACGCTAAAGAAAGACAATTAGCGTTTAAATTTTTAGGTGTAAAAACCTCAGCAAACGAATTTGTAAGAAAATTCGCGTATCGAAAACTATTTTTACAGTTCACATTACTTTTTGTAGTGGGACTATTTTTAACTGCATCCGCAATTGAAACAAAGAACGTTAAGGGAACAAGTATTTTTGCATCTGCTGCCGGGGTGGCAATGCTCATAGGAAAAGTTACCGGAAAGGATACCGCAACTCACAAAGCCGATGGTACCGAAAAAACACCAACAGAACAGCTTACATTTATCATCGCACACTATAAAAGTGAAACTGATGCTGAATTAGCAGAGGCTATGAAAAACGCTGATGAAGAAAACGTAAAACGATTAAAAACCCTTCAGGAGCGATTGGATAAGTTAGATCCGGACGGAAAAGGGGAAGAGGTAATTAAGCAATTAAGAAAAGACCTCGATCAAGTTGGCTCACAGATAAAAGAAATTGCAGAAAAGCCAATAGCCGCAGCAGGTTATAAAACACTTCGCGAATCTTTAACTGAGGCTTTTGCCGTAAAAGAGGTTAAAGAGGAAATCGAGGCAATTGTTAAAGCTGGGGGTAAAATGGCTAAGCCTGTTAATCTGGTAGTAAAAGTGGATACCATGACGATTGCGAATACAATCGGTTCTGGTGCTTCACAAGTAACGATTACTCAAAACACCGGTGTAGTATCTGCAATCAGAAAGCGTGAATTAACATACTTGGCTCAAGTATCAGTTGGCACCATCGCTACTAATAAGGCACTGTGGTTGGAAGAAACAACTGAGGCAGGTGTACCAGCGATGACAGGTGAAAATACTGGTAAGTCTCAAATTAGTAGTGTTTGGGTTGAAAAAGATGCATCGGTTAAAAAGGTAACAGCCTATACCAAGGTAACCACTGAGTTGATGTCAGATATCCCTCAATTGATTTCTTACATCGAGTCAAACCTTTTGAAAAGACTTGACATCAAGTTAGAGGATAACTACATCTCTGGAGATAACACAGGTAGTAACTTAAATGGAGTTACCACATTTGCAACTGCATTCACCGGAGATTCATTGGCAGGAAATGTTCAAAATCCAAATGAGTTTGATGTTCTTGAGGCTTTGGCCTTACAGTGCGAAACTGCATTCGGTATTCCTTCTGCGGTTTATATCCATCCAAGCTCATTGGCAAAAATGAAGTTGATTAAGGATATTCAAGGACGTCCAATCTGGAAAGATTACATCACTATCAACGGTGATTTGGAAGTTTCAGGAATGAAAATCGTTAAAACCACTGCAATTACCGCAGGTCAATTCGTGGGTGGTGACATGTTAAATGTTCATGTTCTTGTTCGCGATGAGTTAGGAATTCAAATCGGGTTGGATGGCAATGACTTTACTAACAACGTGAAAACAATGTTGGCTGAGAAGAGAGTTGTTCAATGGTGCTCCGCAAATGACGTGCACACTGTCATCAAAGGAACATTTGCAGCTGCTATTGCTGCACTCGAAGAGGCATAAGAAATATTAAAGTACCGGGCTTGCACCGGTACTTTAATTATTACCATAATTTTTTTTAACTCATAATTTATCAAAATGAAAAAAGTAAAATTTTTAGTAGACTACTCCAAGCGCAAAGCTGGAGATGTTAAAGAGGTTCGCGATGAGTTATTCAATCACCTTGTAAATGTAATCAAGGTGGCCGAGGAAACGGATGACGAGGTAACGGTTCAGGAGCCTAAGCAAAAAGAGGTTAAGGCCATTGCCAAATCTAAAGTAGAGTCTGAAGACAAAACGTTGTCTGAATTAACAAACGAATCGAACCCTGGTAAACATACATCCGCTATTGAATCCGCTAAGGTAGCAGAGGAAAAAGGCGACTTTGCAGCTGCTATTACATTTTATGAGAAGGCATTCGAATTAAATCCGGATGACGAATTTTCTTTTGAAAAAATTATTGAATTAAAGGCACTGATCAATCCAAGTAAAACTGAATAGAAAAAAATAAAACTCATTAATAAAAATAAAATTTAACTCTAAAAAAAATAAAAATGAAAAACTTAATTTTATCCTTAGTCGCGGTATGTGCTTTGTCTTTCACCGCAGTTTCACAAACAAAAACATTTGCATCTTCATACAGTAACTTAATTGATACGGTAACAAATACCGCTACTAATTACGTTACTATTGCATCTACAGCTCCAACTAGAGTGGTATCTGTACAAGCCGTGTTACATAAAATTTCAGGTACTATTGCCGGTAGCTGCTTTTTGCAGGGTTCAAATGATGGAACTAATTATGTGCCTATTACGACCGGATATACTGGCTGCGATGGCACTAATACTAAATCGGCAACATTAGATACCGTTACCGCAACCAACGTTACTACTAATACCTTTACATGGAAGCTATCAGTTAAGCAGTATAAGTACTATCGAATTGGCTGGACTGGGTCAGGAACTATGGTCGGCACCCTTTCCGGTGTTTATTTTTATAACGCTTTATAGGAGTCACTTCTCTAAAAGCTAATACTAAATAAAATGCTAAAAGGAACAATCAAGTTTTTTAATAAGGAAAAAGGATTCGGATTCATCATTGAATCCGAATCTAAAAATGAATACTTCGTTCATGCTACTAAGTTAGTTGATAAGAATGACACTTTTTTCCCATCAACAAAAGTAGAGTTTGAATTGAAAGACGGTCGTAAAGGACATGAATGCGTTAACGTAAGAAAAGTATAAGATGATTGTCATTCAAGTTTCGGATTTTTCAGGACCATTTGAAGTTGTTCGGGACTCTAAGAATGACGAATCACTACAATCGTTCATTGATTTATGGGAAAAGCCAACAATTTATAGGTTACTTGGTCAAACATTAGGTGACTTATTTATTGCTGATTTAAGCTCTGGAGTTCCACAAACGGACAGATTTAAATCTATTTTTAATGCCTTTTTACTTCCAAATCATCACGAAAGCAAAGGCATGAAACCATTATTACTTGCTTGCATTTCTTATCAAAGGGATTGTAAAAGGCAAATAAAGGATTCCCAATCAGGTTATCAGCAGGCCTCTACCGAAAATTCGAGTATAATTAGTTCCAGAGGGGCAATGCGATTCGGTGAATCAAAATTTAATGAGTACGTTAATACGGCAAAAGCCATACAGTATAAATGTCAGTGTGAGGGTGAAACCTACCCTGAATTTTTGGGAGATACTGATTTTTTTATTGTTAAATACGGTTCCTTGATATGATTTATAAAACGCCTCTTACCGATATACTTGAAAATGCCGTGTCACAAATGGCGTTTCCGATATCATTTACATCGGTTATCATTGGTGATGGTGTATTTACCCTCACTGGCGTTTGCAATTTTCAACACCTTCAGGTAGGTTATCCGATGCCTATTAATGTTAATGATGATGAGGATTCTATCGAATATTATATTAAGGATATTGATAAGGATGCGAAAACAATCACATTTAAAGGAGCGCTTCCTGATGGAATTACTGAGTTGCCAGCTGGCCAAGAAGCGTATCCAGTTTATTTTAGACATGGTACCCCAAAAGCAGCCAATGAGGAGCTTGTAAAAGAGTCCGTCATTTTTAAGAAGACACCTTTAATTTGGCTTCTTGATGAATTCGAGGAGGAATTTGATGATGATGATGGTTCGTTGATTGAAAGGGAAAGTAAGATAAGACTATTTTTTCTTACCAATGCAGACCACGGAGAGGTAACAAACGATATTACTGATCACGCAGTAAAACCAATGTACAGGTTGGCTCAGAATTTCGTTAAGCAGTTGAATAGAATGCCATCGGTATTCAACATGTATGATGACAATGGCAAAAAAATAAAGCACAAACTAATCGTTCATACAAAATTTGGAATTTATATCGCAAATAAAGGAGCCGACAAATCAATTTTAACCGGAACATTTACCGGAGTTGAGATGCCAATTACCTTAAGAATTTTCAAGGGCGATACTTGCGATGAAGAATGCGAAGAGGATGAAACCTTTGCAATTGTTCAAGAGAATGGCAATGATATTTTAGTAGAATAATTAATTAATACAAAAACTATAAAAAATGAAGGCTTGTAAATGCAACAATACATTAGATAACACTGGAGTTGGTTGTGTACCAATTTTCGCTGTTACAAAAAAAATAATTTTAGTTCCATACTTTGATAGTAATGGATCCGTAAATCAACTCGACTTAAGCACGGTAACCGGACCAGGTTATTTAGATGACGCATTTTTCTCCGCTTTGGTTAACCAAGCAGATGGTAGTAAACGTTGGTTCCCACTTCCTGAAATGAAAAACATTAAGGATGAGCGAGGAGACGATTTATATGAGTCGTTCGATGACCAAACAAAAATGTTTATTAACCAGGGCATTCGTGCATTCAGTGGTTTAATTCTCAGAAAGGATGCTTCCCCAATTTTATTAGGAAAGCTAAAAGCCGCACGTTGTGTTCCAGTTGGAATTTACATAATTGATAAAGATGGAAATCTTATCGGTTCTGAAAGCCAAGAGGGTTATTTAGCTCCTATACGAGTTGAGGAAGATACTTTTTCGGTAAAATGGGTAAAAACTGGAGACAAGAATGTACAAGCGATCAATCTTGCTTTCGAATTTCATATTGACGAAAATGACGAGGACCTCAGAATGATATCCTCACAGGAAATGACCGCAAATTTAAACTTGCTAAAGGGATTACTTGATGTTCGAGTTGTTTATTCTGGTATTTCCGTAACAGGTGTTACCGCTAAATTAACTACCGATTTTGGTACGTTACTTAATCCGGTAGAGGTAGAGGGCTTACTAGTTTCAGATGTTGCCGCTCGAAATGTTACGACAAGCGCCTCAATATCATTAACAGGTACAGGTTCAAGTTTTACAGAAAGTGCACCAGGCGTTTACAATATAGTTTATAAAACAACGGATGATCCCGCAACTACAAATGTTGTTAAACTGACATTTACAAAAGCTGGGTTCGATTTCTCTGAAGTAAATTCAACAACATTTGTTACTCCGTAGTATTATTTAGATAGTTGTTTGTTTAGTTAGTTGTGTATGAGAGCCGGTGGTAGTTTGCTACCGGCTTTCTTTTTAAAGTTTGAAAATGGGCTTATTCGCAAAAACAGTTTTAGGTAAGGTTTTAAGAAACACGAGAAAAATCGACTCTGATAAAGCTCTATTTAAAACATTTGAAAATAATCAAAATCAGGCACAAATACTTGATGAGATTTTCGAGTACCAAATTTACGAAATGGGCGTTGATGGTGATGGTGTTCCACTAGGCCAATATCGGCCATCTACTATACAACGAAAATTAACTGAGGATGCGGCAAGTGGATACGATACAAGAGTTGACCACATTACCTTAAAACGTACTGGGGCATTATATGCAAGTCGAAAGGTTATTAATAATGGTAAGGACATTGAAATTTCTGCCGATCTAAAAAAGGGAGACACCGATTTTAATGAATTGTATCCAAACCTGATGAAACCAGGACCTGAAAGTAAAAAAGTAATTGTTGAATTAATACTACCAGAGGTAAGAGATGAAATCAAAGGCCAAATCTTTACAGGTTTATAGTAGTATTGAAGACTTACCAACTTGGAATTGGTTACAAATCTTTAAAACTGATGATTTGAGTCATCTACTATTAAAAAAGATACGTGTTTCTAAAAAGTCACTTCCCGAATTAGTGAAAGCGTGGAGTATCTTATGGGATGAGTATATAAGCCATTTTGGGTTTGGGGAGGAGTTTATTTCCATTCATGAAAAAAGAAAGGAGATAGCCCAATTAAAATTACAACGAATTATTACTGGTGATAGGTATTGGAACACATTTATAAATGTTGCCGAAAGTGAGCTGCAGTTATTAAAAAAAGAAATGCCAAAAGGAGGGGATTTCTGGCAAATGAAATCGGCAATGGATAAGAAAGTTGGCTTCAGAATAGACATTAAGGAAATGCCCGTAATAGAATTTTACACTTTACTAAATAGCCTCAAGAAATAATGTCCGAACAAAAGATAACGCACGAGGATATTTTTGATCCGGAAGTACTGAGCTGGTTAGTTGAGGAAACTAGCAAGGCCACTAAGGCTATTAATGAAATGGAGGCATCAATTAAAAGAGCAGCCAAGGCATTAAGCGGAGGCCTTGGAGTTGGTGCTCCAGTATCTAATGCGGAGTTAAAAGTCCAAAATGATTTAATAAAGGAGCAAATACGTCTCGAGGAACAGTATATAAAAGTTAAAAAGGCGAAAGAAGTACTCACGTCTGACGAAATAAAAAACGCCACTCTTCTGGCAAAGCAGGAAAAAGAACAGGCTAATGCTACAAAAGCAAAAATACAGGCTAGCGAAGCGGAAAGGAAAGCATCTGAGGCCACTGAAAAGCAAACGAAGCGTGTTACCACAGAATATCAAAAGCAGTCTGCGGAATTAAATAAATTACGCAATGCGTATAAGGATCTCGCATTGGCAGGAAAAGAAAATACTGTGGAGGGTCAAAAAATGCTTTCACAGATCCAGGCACTAGATACTAAGTTAAAAACAATTGATGCGTCCACTGGCCAATACCAAAGAAATGTGGGTAATTACACAGATGCTATAAAGGGCTTGTATGGTGCACTAAGAGTGGCCGCAAATATTATTCCCGGTCTTGGTATTAGTGGCATTCTTTTGTTAGGTTGGGAAACCCTTTCAACAGTTGTTTCCGTTTTAACAAGTCATTTTGATGAAAATACACAGGCAATTGATGATAATAATAAGTCCTTAGAACGTCAAATTGAAAAGCAAAAGGAACTTCAAACTATTTTAGAAAATGATATCGAGGACCAGTTAGTACTACAGGGTAAACTAACAACAGCGGATAAGGAGAGATTTCAAGCGGAAAGGGAGTTTGAAAAAAAGAATAGTGAGGTTGTAAAAAACAAATTGGAGGAAGTCAAAAAATTGACGGATAGCTATAAAATCAATAAGGAGCAATTTGATAAATTCGGGAAAGATATTGTCAAGTTTGGCCAGCTGACGGAAACTGAATTAAAAGCCATTTCCGAATCCTTAAAATTAAAGGATAATGAGGGTATAGGCGGTAACTTTGACCACCAGAGAAAAGTAATGTTTGAATACATTGACTCTATCAAGGAGTATAGCAAAATCGCTAGCGAGGACTTAAAAATAAATGAGGAAGATTTAAACGTAGCGGTTGCCAACATCCATACAAAATATTACCAAAGCTCCCTAAAAAATAAAAAAAAGAAAAACGAAAAGGAATACAAGGAGGATGATATGTGGTGGCGCATATACCTATTAATGTGGAAGGAAAATTACTCCCGTCTTCTTGAGCTATACAAAAGAGATACCAATGAGTTTCTAAAAAGCAACGAAAAGAAATTTAAGGATGCTGTTCAGCGAGGAGAGGATAATACAAAGCTGCTTATTGAAAATATGCAACTGGAGGCATCGTTAACGAAGGATAAAATTGACGATGAAAATGCGGCATACGCTGAAAGGCTAAACAGCTTTAAAGTTATATATGATAGCGAGGGTAAAGTTTCAGAGGAGTCTCAAAAGCATATCGAGCTACTAAGAAAGCAGCATAAAAAAATATTGGCTGACATCGAAAAGGAATCTCATGATAAAGAGCTTTCCGATTTAAAAAAACAAACTGATGAAGTTTATAATGCCCTCAAAATTGAGCTTCAAAATAAATCTAACTTACAGCAGACTTACGACCAAATAGATATTGATCGCCATACTCGTAATATGTCCGTACAGGCAACTCTTGCCGCGGAGGGTCGACAAAACGTATTAGCATCTGAAACAGCCGCTGCCGATAAGGCTAGCGAAAAGAAAATTCAAGATGCCAAGAAGCACGCAAAGGAGGAAGAAAGCCTAGAGCTCGCTAAACTACTCATTGAACTTACAGCGGCCTACGCAAAGGATGGAAATACTACGAATCCGGAATTTAAAGCCCTTGCAACTGTTTTAGTCACTAAAGGTTTGGCTGCCGGAATTTCCGGTGCATTCTGGGAAGGATCCGAGAAAATCGAGGATGATTTAAAAGGTAATAAAATGCATAATGGCCGAGATGGATACCTAATAGCGGCTGATGGTAAAGAGCGTATTTTGACAGGGGCAGACAATGCAAAGTTGGGCGGTATGAGTAATGAGGACTTAGTAAAAAATGCATTGGCATTTGAGAACTCTTATTTACCCGTTGTTTCCATTCCAAGGGATAGAGAACCAATGTCGAGATATGGGTTCATGAGATTGGAAAGCGTTTTGAATGAGGTTAAAATGGCAATTGAAAGCAAACCAACTCAAAGCACTAATTTGGATAGACTGGGAGAGTGGACGGAGCAAGTTCATAAACGTGGGGTTTCGATAGTAATTCACCATAAAAAAACAAGAGGAAAAGTATGAAAATAACCTATCTTCTTGCCGGAGCCTATCCTGTTCACCCTTTAAGTAAGAGTAACATCAATATTGAGTTAAATTATAACCAAGAGGCGGTTATTGAGCAAAATCAACCCCACGTTGGAATCAGGAATTTATATTTTGGTAGAGAGGACGTTCAACTATTTAGAAATATCATAAATGATGGAATTGCGGGAACTGGACCGGGTATCTTCGAAGGGGTTTATTTCGATATCCAATTTGAGCATAATGGAATTACTAATGTACTTCGGAGTTATATTGACCTTACTGACGGTTTTGAATTCAGTAAGGATGGCTGTCAAGTAAGTGTTCGATTATATGAATCGCTTGATTGGTTTAATTCTAAAATTGATGGCTTCACTTTCGAATCGTTATTCAATGAATCCGCATATTGGCAAAATAGATTAAGGTCTAAATTCATTTTTGTTCCTTATGTGATTTGTGTCATTCCGAACTATCAGGAGGCGATGACTTCACTCATTACAGCGGTAATGTTAGGTAATGAGTTAATCAGAACTATAAAGCAGTTAGTAAAGGACATTGTAAATATTTGCCACTGGATTGATTTTGTCCATTTGGCAGCGGCAATTGCAATGTTCTGTATGCATCTTGTTTATGCGGTTGCTCTTATTGCATCTTTGATAAGTTTTATAACCGATTTCATTCTATACATTATTCAGCCTGTAAAATATCAGTGTAGCATGCTTATTAAGGACATGTTAGAAATTGCATGTGAAAAGCTAGGATTAGAATTCGAAAGTTCAATTTATAAAGCGGACGATGGTTATATGAATGATTGGGCTATAATACCTGAGCATTTTGGATATCCAGATGTTGCAGACCAAAATATAAGTTCAATTGCCAATCTTTGGAGTCCATTATATGCGATGCAAGGCAGCATAGGATCAGGGGGAACCGTTGGGAATTTATCACAGGCGGGTCATGATGTTGCAAATGCAATGGGATTCTCAATTACTGATGTAAACGCTCAGGGAATAAATAATGTAATTAGTTTCCTTTCTAATCCCGCATTTATATTAAGTATTGATGCGTTAAACTCGAATATGATAGTTGATATTAATTCGAAACTTAAAGGGTATATCTGCCCAAATGCTGCACAACGTGGGTATATTAACGGAACGGGGGGAGACGCTTTTCGTTATGCAAAAAAACTGTGTAACGGAAAGATAATCATTAAAAACGGAGTGGCTTATTTGGAGAGAAGGGACTTTACTTTTTCATCGTCCACTAGATATCGACTTCCTGATGTTAGAAATGATTGGAATGGCTACAATACAAAAGAATTTAACGCAGTAATGATGCTAAAATTCGCAAGTGACAAGAATGATAAAAATGTTTTTGATAATTACTCGGGTACTATTTTCGAAAGTACCCAATTACCGTTACACGTTAATGATAATTTATTAGTACTGACTAAAAATATACGCGAAATTGATTTCGGTTTAGCTAGAGGAATAAATAAAACATCCCTTACAGTTCCTGAGCAGTTACTTCCATTATTCGTTCAGCAAATAAATACATTCATTGCTCAGCTGACGGTTATATATGATATCAATGCCGTTATTATTGATGTTACCGTATTTGTAACTGATATGGGAATAAATGGCCTAATAATGGTTTTAGATACGGTGGTACTAGCAATTAGAGGTTTGATTTTAGTAATTAATTCCATTATATTCGGACTAGCCACAACAGTGGCCACCATCGCTATCGCCTTGGATACAATTTTAATTCCCCTCAATTTAATAGTTGGAGTTTTGAACGGTTCGCCATTCAATGCGGGAATAGGAGTACCTGCAATCATTGATCCTGTAGATGTATTCTCAGGGCTAATGGCTAATATGATTGATCCGAATAGTATTCCATTCCTAAATATCATTGATCCTACATACGCACAGGTTCCAGTACTTTCAATTCCATCCGATATTTCTGTAGTGGAGGCTGACAGAACAAATATGCTGCTATTGGAGAATGATTATATCGATATTCCTAAAGTTGTTAAGCTAGGTACACCATATAGTGTGGAATGTAATCCTACGGCAAATGTTGCGCTATTGCATGCTAATAATTTAACTAATGTTCATGCGCAGTCAATTTTCGAAAGGTATTACTCAATTGACTTATGGGTAAAAAATATCAATGGAGTCGCAAACCCATCTGGAACTCATAATCAGTATGTACTTATCTCCCCCGCATTAAATAAGCCCGGTGATAAAAATAAAATTCAATTTGGATTTGAGGACTTTGATAAGGTAAAGAACGAAAATACCATTGATGATTCGGACGGTCAAGAATGCAAAATTGATAATTTGACTTGGTACATCGAGGATGGATATGTCGAGATGAACATAAGAAGAAATGAAATTTACACGAATAACTTACAACTAAT
>CAIWDF010000097.1 GCA_903911435.1 uncultured Bacteroidota bacterium | reverse complement strand
TAGACACCCGCATTCCACGTGCTTACATCTATTGCCTTTTCGCTATTAACTATTCGCTCTAGCACTTCTTCACCTAATACATTATATATATGAATGACATTAATTCTTAATTGTGAATTCTCAATTGTGAATTGATTGGTTGCAGGGTTGGGGCTAATGTTTATATCTACTTTATCTATTTCCTCCACCCCATCATAAGTACAATCTCGCACTGTAACATCATCTATAAAGTAATAAGAAGCTGTATAATTATTGTAATGAACAATTCCTAAAGTATCGGTCAATCCAAATGGTTTAAAATTACCAATGATGATGTACTTTTCTCCACCATGTGCGATGTATGTTCCGGAAATCTCTGTCCAATTCACAGTATCATTCAAAAACACACCAGGTGTTGATACTATTTGTGGTACAAACGGTAAAACATCTTGATTAGGCGACATGAGCGCTGTATCCGAGAGATACAATCCTATTTCCTTGATGGCAACATTGTTGTAAGTCAGGGCAGTGTAAGCGGGTTTTGCTAAGTTCACATAAAAACTAACACAATACTTTTTGCCGAAAATTAAGCTATCGATGAGTTTTACTTCTATATATTCTCTAATCTCAATAGTTGCTCCTGTATATCCACTGTATGCATAAATACCCGCATAAGCAACTCCTGTTTTTGGGTATTGATAGCCACCCCAATTTAATGGAACACCCATGCTTGCAATTAATGAACCTGCACAAGCGTTAAAATAATCTGGATCTGCTCCTGCTGATTGCCAAGGTGGAGCATAGTTAATTTCACTTCCTGCATCAGGGCAAAGGCTATCAATCTCAAAACTCCAATTTGGCACCAAATTCGTTTGCCCCTTCACCAGCATCACTGAAAACATAAAAATAATAAGGGCTCCCGTTTTTTTCATATATCAAATTTACTGTTTTTAGGGCTTCGGTTTTGGTATTGGGGTAAATTATTTGTTCAACATTTTTTCTAAAATATCTATTTTCATTTTTAATTTTTCGTTTTCTGTTTTCAATGCATCCAGTTCGGCTTGCAACGGATTGTCGGTTGCAGGAGGCATATTGGCAGGCAAGGCATCGGCTATGGCTTTAAAAAAATTATAGTCGAGCACCTGACAAATGGTGAAAAGGGTAGAAATTTGCATCGTTTCTTTTTTGAAATAACCAAGAATGGAGGTTGGTAATACCCCTTGTTTGCGTGCCCACCCCGATTGGTAATACCTATTTTGTTTGATGTGTTTTTTCAGCATTGCTCCAATATGGGGTGGTGCAATTCCCGAAAATTTTTGTCTTTGTACTTTTGTCATCTTTTGTTTTTCTCAATTTATTAGGCATTTTGCCGTATAGTATTATGTGTTTTGCCTAATAGTATTAGGCATTATACCTAAGTTTGTTCTGTGTTTTGCCATATAAACTTATGCGTTATGCCTAAGTTTGTTCTGTGTTTTGCCTAATAGTATTATGCGTTATGCCTAATTTAGTTATGTGTTTTGCCATATAAACTTATGCGTTATGCATAAGTTTGTTCTGTGTTTTGCCTAACAGTATTATGCGTTATGCATAAGTTTATTAGTCATTTTGCCATATTTTTTCAAGTTATTTGACAAAACCCAAATCCTGCCAGTGACAATTATAACAGGACTTAGGAGGTTTTATCAATCGGTATTTAACCTGCAGGTCCTTGCGGAGCTGGTTTAACACCTTGTCCTTCAAAACGTTTTTTGAGCACATCATAAGCAGCCTGAAAACCTTCGATACCCATTCCAGCCATTGCTTCTATTACTTTGTACAGAGCCAAAGCGCCTACATAGCCCTCGTGGGCTGCTATTCGTTTGGTGTCTGCATTGCGAAGCATTAATGGTAAAATAAGCGTGTTTTCAATCTTTTCGCATTGATTGCTTAGCGTCAAATCGTTTTTCAGATTGCTAACAATGGTTTGCAAAGCCGGTGGCAGTTGGGCCATCGCAAATGAATAACAAAATTAAAAAATAGATATATTTTAATTGGGGGCGATTGTAAGCCTTTCTCAAACTTCCCGTTAAAAGGGGGAAGACTAAAAACAATATAGCTCCATAGCTAAGTAACCTAAATAAACTTATGGTAATAAGCATAAATGATTTATTTATCTAAAAAACAGAAAAAGGCAGATTAGGCTGCCTATTTCTGTCGATTTTTTAAAAGAAAGGACTAGTAAAGTCACACACCGAAGGACACGCGGCAGAATGTTCCGCAAATTCCCATTCTATTAAGTCTTTTCCATTGAGATCTACCCCAACTAATACAACTTGACGCTCACCACTTGCTTTGGTAGCTTGATAGATTCTGGTGCAACGGCATCTTTTTGTGTAAGCACCAAGTTAACACTTGCTTGACCAAAATAGTGAGCCTTTACTTCATTTAGGTTATCTCCCTGGTATTTTTTAATCATTGTTTTTGCTTCGTCAAGTAGAATTTATTTCCTGCGTTCGGATCAAATGGTGCCATAATAAAATAGAATTTTGAGGTTAAATATGAAATTTCAATAGCAGATCAACAGATTAGTGATTTGACTATGAAAGGAATGGTTATTGGTAAAACAAAAGGTAGTTTTTATTCTATCGAAATAGATTAAAAAACATATCTAATAACAAAACACAATTTTGACATAATTACAGAAATAGGCGGTATTGAAGAGGAGCAATTAGAAGTACATCAATTTATTCTAATACCTAAATCAACTTTCGAAATAAATACGAGAATAGAAAATCAAAGACATTTTAAAAACTTATCTTTATTTCAAAAAGCAAAAGATTCAGAAACGTATTCAAGAGGAAGCGTTTTTCCCAAATTTAATTTGAAAGAATTAAATAATCTCGACATTTCGGACAGTTTAATTAAATCGCGTTATGTGCTTGTTGAATTCTGGTACAAGTCATGCGCACCTTGTATTATTAATATGCAACAGTTAAAAAAAATCGATTCGATGTTTTCAAGAGACGATTTAACGATATTAGCAATTAATGACATCGATACGAATGCTCAATTATTAACTAAATTAGCTCAGAAATTGAATCTAAACTATGCTCTACTTTTTAGAGGCAATTTACTTGCCCAAAAACTTCAAATAAACGAACATCCTCAAACGTTTATTTATGATACCAAAGACCGGAAAATAGTATATAAAAGCAAAGGAGGAGGCCCCTTATATTCATTGAATATCAAAGATGTTTTTGACAAGATTTTAAAACAGGAATCCAATTCAACTAAAATTATTTATATTCTTATTTCTGTTTTTGCGTTGATTTTAATTTTTGTTTTTATGAAAATAATATTCGGAACTAAAACACTTTAAAAATAATAAGATTGATTGTTTTTCAAATACATCCCCCAGCGCAACCCGAAAAGCCGGAAAAAAACTCCATTGAGCATAACGATTTCTCAATGAAAATAAATTGATAATTTGAAAAGTATGAGATGATAGAAACCCCTATTAAATATAGGGGTTTCTTTTTAGATTGGAATTCATACCAAAGAAAGTTATTGCAACAATCATATTATAGTATACATCATCAACGATTCCTTCAAGACAGTTACTTCCTTCTAAGGTAATGGGGAAAATGTTTGTAAAATATTTGACAAACTTTAATAAACTTCTACTGTTTCTTATCGAGTAAACATTTCGTCTCCTCTCTGCTCAAAAGCTTTTCTTTCCATAGTTCATTTATTAATAACAAATAACTAAGGGTTAGCACGGATAGCAAAATACCCCTTGACACTTACTTGACTTTTTCGGAAATTCCATTAACTTTGCATGGTAAAAACAAAGTTAAAACATCCCAAAAACAATCCTTTAAAATGAAACAAAAAACAAACACAACCCCAAAACTAATCTCTCAAAAGATTTTAGGTATTTTACTTTTAGTATTCGGAATCGGACAAACACTGTTAGGTCAAACCTCAGGCGATTATAGAAGCATTGCATCAGGAAATTGGAACAATGCCGCTATCTGGGAAACTTACGATGGAACCAATTGGGTGGCAGCAGCAACAAGTCCTTCGTCATCCAATGAAGTTATCGTGATTCAAACGGGTCACTATGTAACTATCAATTCAGGTGTTTCGGCCGATCAACTTGTGGTGGCAAGTGGTGCTACTCTTGATATATCGAATCAACTTATCATTGTAGATGGGATAGGTATTGATTTATATGTGGATGGTACACTGATTGAGAATAGCAACTTGTCGGGTAATGGATTAATCCAAATAAATTCGGGAGGTAATTATAATTGGGTGAGTGGCAATTTCGATTTTGGTGGAGTGTTTAACATCAACTCTGGTGCATCTATGGATATAACCGGAGGAGGAAAGTACTTTACCAATAGTGCAACTATTAATAATTACGCCACATGCACATGGTCGGGCACAGGTGGAATCTATATGTATTATGGTGCACCCACGTTTAATAACTATGGTACCATGCAACTTAATACAGATGCAGGTTTTTACAATTATTATGTAGGAGGATTTAATTTCAACAATCAAGTGGGAGGCTTGGTGAATAAGGTTGGTAGTGCAGGAGAATTTACTTTCGCTAGTAATTGCAACTACAATAATTATGGAACCATGCAAGTTTCAACAGGAGGAATAACCTTTCAAGGAACAGGAAATAATTATGGTGTATTCAATACAACAACTGGAAGTAATTTCAATATCTCATCGGGTAATTGTCATTCGATGACAGGAAGTTCTTACACAGGAACAGGAAATGTAAATGTAAGTGGAGGAACATTCAGCATCGATGGACCATCAACTGCAACTGGTTGTGCCTTCAATTGTTCATCAGGAAGTATTGCAGGAGGTTCGGTGATGAACTTTAATACCGCTAGTACATTCAACTGGGCAGGTTCCAACTTTGATGTTTCAGGAACCATCAATGTGAATAGTGATGCAACTATGGGAATCACAGGTGGAAGTAAATTTAATTACAACAGTGGTGTAATTAATAATTATACAACATGTACTTGGACAGGAGGGGGAGTTTACCTCTATTATGGAGCACCCACTTTTAATAATTATGGAACGTTGTTGTTGAATTCGGATGCAGGATTCTACAATTATTATGTAGGTGGATTTAACTTTAACAATCAATTGGGAGGCTTAGTAAATAAGATTGGTAGCGCAGGTGAATTTACTTTTGCTAGCAATTGTAATTACAACAACTATGGAACCATGCAAGTTTCTACCGGAGGAATTACTTTTCAAGGGACAGGTTACAACAACGCAATATTTAACACTACTACAGGAAGTAATTTCAATATCTCAGGAGGTAATTGCCATTCGATGACAGGAAGTACTTATACAGGAACAGGAAATGTGAATGTAAGTGGAGGAACATTCAGCATCGATGGACAATCAACTGCAACTGGTTGTACGTTCAATTTTTCGGGAGGAAGTATTGCAGGAGGTTCGGTATTCGACTTTAATACCGCTAGTACATTCAACTGGGCAGGTTCCAACTTTGATGTTTCAGGAACCATCAATGTGAATAGTGGTGCAGCGATGGCAATCACCGGTGGAAGTAAATTTAACTACAACAATGGTGTGATTAATAATTATACAACCTGTACTTGGACAGGAGGTGGAGTTTACCTCTATTATGGAGCACCTACCTTTAATAATTATGGAACGTTGTTGTTGAATTCGGATGCAGGATTCTACAATTATTATGTTGGTGGTTATTATTTCAACAATCAATTGGGAGGCTTGGTGAATAAGGTGGGCAGCGCAGGTGAATTTACTTTCGCGAGCAATTGTAACTACAACAACGATGGAACCATACAAGTCTCAACAGGAGGAATTACTTTTCAAGGTACAGGTTATAACAACGCAGTGTTTAACACTACAACAGGAAGTAATTTCAATATCTCATCAGGCAATTGCCATTCAATGACAGGAAGCACTTATACAGGAACAGGAAATGTGAATGTAAGTGGAGGAACATTCAGCATCGATGGACCTTCAACTGCAACAGGTTGTACTTTTAATTGTTCGGCAGGAAGTATATTTGGAAGTTCGGTGATGAACTTTAATACAGGTAGTACTTTTAATTGGGGAAGTTCCAATTTTGATTTATCAGGAACTATCAATGTGAATAGTGATGCAACGATGGGAATGACAGGAGGTAATAGATATTGCTACAACAGTGGTGTGATTAATAATTATACAACCTGTACATGGACTGGGGGGGGGGTTTATTTATATTATGGAGCACCCACTTTTAATAATTACGGAACCATGCTTTTGAATTCGGATGCAGGATTCTATAATTATTATATAGGTGGATTTAACTTTAATAATCAATCATCAGGAACGATTAATAAAACAGGAGGAACAGGCGAATTTTCGTTCGCTAGCAACTGCGCGTTCAATAATGCAGGCAACACCACTATCAACACAGGAGTTTTGTCATTTTATAACAGCCCGAATCCTCATTCAGGTAATTATAGTATTGCATCAGGGGCTCAATTGTATTCTCCATTGACGGTTTCATTCACGGGTTCGTCATTTACTAATAATGGTAATGTTTCATTAAGTAACCTTGTTTTTAATGGTAGTTCCAATCAAATATTATCAGGAACAGGAAACATTAATTACCTTGCCTTTAACTCACCAAGCGGTGTTGCATTGACAGGAACACAAACTGTCAATTCGGGCCTTGCACTCAATAGTGGATTGGTAACAATGGGTAATAACGACTTGATTGTTGGTGCATCGGCATCATTTACTGGAGGAAGTAGTTCTAGTTACTTTGTAACGAATGGAACTGGGAGTTTGAAGCGAAGAGTATTCGGTAATAACACGAATGTGCTTTTCCCAATAGGAACATTAAATAGTTACATGCCAGCTAACGTGTTGTTGGACGGAAGTAGTACTGCGGATAATTTTAGTGCAAGGGTGATTAATCAATTGAACTTTAATTATGACAATTCAAATAGCCCTTACGGAGCTGCAGTTACTGCAAATGTTGTAGGGAAAACATGGGTAATAAAGGAGGATTTAACAGGAGGCTCCAACGCTACTGTTTCACTGCAATGGAATAGTGGAGATGAATTAACAGCATTCAACAGAAGTAATGCAGCTATTTATAATTATGATGGCACTTATTGGCAACACAATGCATTTACAACTGCGTCTGGAAGTAACCCTTATTCAATTTCAAAATCTGGTATAACATCCTTTAGAGAATTTGCTGTAAGCGATGATTTATCTACACTCAATTTTATACTTACTTGTACTAACAATTATTATACTGTTTGTAATGGTTCAACATTTAACATTCCTTTTGTGGCAACAGGTTCTTTTGATGCAGGTAATGTATTTACCGCAGAATTGAGCGACAGTTCGGGAAGCTTTTCTATTCCTGTAGTTCTTGGTAGTATCAGTAGTACTTCTTCGGGCATTATCAGTGGAACAATTCCTCCTGCATCACCTGATGGAACAAACTATCGATTAAGAATTACAAGTTCTAATCCTGCTTTAACGAGTGTGGATAATGGTAGTGCAATTACTATTTCAACTTCATCTACTAATGTATTTTATCAAGACAATGATGGTGATGGATATGGTAACCCTTCCGTTAGTCTTACTTCATGTTCCACACCAGCTGGATATGTTGTAGACAATACAGATTGTAATGACGATAACAATGCTATCCACACACCACCAATAGTGAGTTTAACAGTTTCTCCTGCCACTACAGTATGTGCAGGAACTTCAATTACACTTTCGGGTACTGGAGCTACTTCTTACAACTGGACCGGAGGCGTAACAAATGGTATAGCATTCAATGCATCCTCTAGCGGGACGTATACAGTTACTGGAACTACCATGGGCTGTTTCAACACAGCTGTAACTTCTATCACTGTAAACCCTTTACCTGTGGTATCATCATCAGCTACTCTTCAAACACTTTGTAGTGGAACACCAACTACATTGTCAGCATCAGGAGCAAGTTCGTACAATTGGTTACCGGGCAACCTTTCAGGAGCATCTGTTTCAGCTACTCCATTGAGCTCTTTGACATATACCGTATTAGGAACAGATGCAAATGGTTGTACCAATACATCTACTCAATTCATAACCGTAAACACTACACCAACAGTGGGTGCGACTATCACACCTTCATCCACTATATGTGAAGGGACAAGCATTACCTTAATGGGTACTGGTGCTGCAACCTATACGTGGAATGGTGGGGTTAATGATAGTGTGGCCTTTACACCTGCTTCCAACGGAGGAGCATCGGGTATAAGTACCAACAATTCATCGTTGTTTGTTGGATTAAGAAAATTAGTCAACAGTTATAATGGTCCTGCATTACAATTGAGAAGAGATAATGATAATGCCACCATGGATTTTGGATTTGTTGGTAATGATTTGGATGTGGTTGCCATCAATACATGGTTAGCAGGTTCATCTGCACATTGCACTACTATATATGATCAATCTGGTAATGGACGAAATGTAACACAAGGTAACTCTTCTCAGCAACCTGTTTTTGTTGCAAATGGTTTGAATGGTCGTCCTATCCTTCATTTTAATGCAGGACAAATTATGGGCAATACTTCAAACTTTCCTGCTCCTTTTACGGTGGTTTGTGCTGCTAAACAAACAGGGCCTACAAGAGGAAGAATGTTGTCAAGTTATTATAACAACTGGCTACTCGGATGGTGGGGAGGATATAAATCATGTGCACATTTCGATGGTTGGGTTTTATATCCTAGTATAATATCAGATAATAATCCATATATCTACACAGGAACTAGTAATGGAAGCTCTGCGCAAGTATATGAAAACGGAACACTCATTTCAAATTTAGGGGGTGGATATCCTGGACCTAATGGAATAACGCTAGGAGGTTCTGGAAATTACGGTGAATACTCCGATTGTGATTTTATGGATGTGATGATTTTTAGTTCGGTACTTCCTAATGCTGATAGAAGTGCTGTAGAGTCTAACATCGCCAATTATTACGCATTGCCAAATGCAAATAACACGGTAACTTATACAGTAACAGGAACAGCTGCGAATGGTTGTTCTTCCTCATACACTCAAACTGTAACTGTAAACCCAAAACCAACCGTTAGTGCCATTGCAACACCAGATTCAATTATATGTGTAGGGAATAGCGTTACTTTGTCAGGTGCTGGGGCAAACACCTACTTATGGACAGGAGGTGTTACCAACGCGCAAGCTTTTTCTCCCGCATCAACTGCCACATATACTGTTATTGGAACGGATGGTAATGGGTGTGCAAATACAGCAATAAAAACGGTAATTGTGAATTCAAGTTTTAATGTTGTTCCAACGGCAACAGCCACTACAATTTGTGCGGGTAGTTTAACCACATTGTCCGCAACTGGTGCAACCACTTATAATTGGATGCCGGGAGGCATGACTGGTTCTAGTGTTTCAGTTTCTCCTACATTAACTACAACCTATACTGTAACTGGATACAATGGCTCAGGTTGTTACTCAACAGCAACAATTTTAATTAGCGTGAATCCACTTCCTGTAATAGGATATACTTCTCCATCAAGCATCAATGTATGTAATGGAACTTCAGTAACTCTTAATGGAACAGGAGCTATTTCTTACTCTTGGTCAAATGGAATTACGAATGGCGTTCCATTTACACCGCTTTCAACAACCACATATACTGTTACTGGAACGGATGCTAATACGTGCAATAATACAACGACTGCCAGAGTTACTGTAGGTGGAAATTATACATTATCTACTTCGTCCACTTCGGTAAATTGTGGACAAAGCGATGGTTCAGCAACAGTGTCGGTTTCTGGTGGCAATATCGGTAGCGGTTCTGGATTGTTATCGTATGCAGCAACTTCAACTTGGAATTCATATTATGGAGGCTTAGAAACGTCTTTGGTGAATGATAATAATTTTGGAACAGGAGTTCTTTGGAATCCTACTAGTTCTCCATTTGAAATGACAATGACCTTTGCCAATGAAGTACGTTTAGATTCTGTTAAAATTAAAGGAGGGCAGTTTAATGGCAATTACAACATTCCTGATTTAATGAAATTGTATAGAGGAACATCATCAGGTACACTTTTATCTACTGTTGTTCCAACTTATGATTACAGCAACTATTCAATTCCTAACAATGGAACAAGTCAAATCTATACATGGGTGATTACTCCAAATAGTGGTTACAGTTACAGTTCAATTATGGAGATAACTTGTTATGGTTCTACTGAAACCTATACTTATCAATGGAGTGCTAATGCAAACAATCAAACAACACCAACTGCCACAGCACTGAATGTTGGCACCTTTACAGTAAATGTTACCGATGCAAATGGATGCTCTCAATCGACATCTCAGAATGTTGTGAGTGCAAATCCTATTTCAATAAGTTCAATTGTATCACCTACCAATGCTACTGTTTGCGAAGGACAGAGCGTTTCGTTAAGTGGTCAAGGCGGCACTACATACAGTTGGTCAGGTGGTGTGACAAATGGAATACCATTTACACCTACCACTACTACCACTTATACTGTAACAGGTACTGATGAGGCAGGATGCTCAGGCACTGCAACACAAACCATTACTGTTAATCCGATTCCAACAATCAATGTGTCGGCAACCAGTTTAACAGTATGTGTTGGAAGCAGCACTACTTTATCAGCTACAGGTGCGCTTACTTATACTTGGATGCCAGGAAATTTGACAGGAGCTTCAATCACAGTTAATCCGAACATTGCAACAACATACACAGTTACTGGAACCACAGCATCAGGTTGCACGAATTCAGCAACGATTACTATTAATGTTAATTCGCTACCATCGGTTTCAATCACTCCAAGCGGTTCTACTAATTTCTGTATTGGAGGAAGTGTAACTTTGGATGCAGGTGCAGGATATAATTCTTACGCGTGGTCGACTGGTGCAACAACTCGTACCGTGAATGTTACTAGTGCTAATTATTATACAGTGACGGTAACCAATTCGAACGGATGTGCTAATTCAACAAATATTTTTGTGAATGTTGTGGCCAATCCTACAGTTATCGCAAACTCCGATTCTCCAGTTTGTAGTGGTACTCCTCTTCACCTTACAGCTAGTGGTGGTGTAAGTTACCAATGGAATGGACCAAACAGTTATTCAAGTACAACGCAAAATCCAATATTTAATTCTGCCTCTACCGTGTTAAATGGAACGTATACAGTGACCGCTACTAATTCAACTGGTTGTTCGGCAACAGCAACAACAGTAGTGGCTGTTAATGCCAACCATGCTCCTGTTTTAAGCTATACTGGTAATGGTGGTTTTGTAACCAATGTGGTAAATCCTGCTAATGGTTTACCAACTGCACTGTATCGTTTTGAAGTTAGGTATACAGATGCTGATGGAGATTTGCCTGCAAATACTTATCCTCGCTTGCAATTAGACTTTGAAGGAAATGGCTCATTAACCGATGCAAATGACCGATTGCTTTACATGATACCTGTCAATCCGAATGATAATGATGTAACAGATGGTAAAGATTATTATTACAATGCTGCTGCACTTCCTGAAGGAACAAATTGGCAAACTACTATTGTTGCCGATGACCAAATTTGCAGTGTTACCTTTGGCTCGTTCAATGAACCAGATGTTCAGCGAGATGTTGATATTTCTATTTTCGCTAATGATATTTCCTTCTCCAACTCGCATCCTAATCCGGGTGACCAAATAACGGTTTTTGCTACTATACACAATTACTCTGGACGAATAGCCAACAACTTTACAGCGCATCTTCGCAATCAGTTCGATACAACTGTTGTGTATCCTGATATTACTGTGTCATCGTTGTCGAGTTTGCCGAATAATAATTCAGTTCAAGTTAGCTGGACCATCACAACTCCTGCGCTGCCAGCTTGGTGCCCTATGCAAGTGTTCGTTGATTATGGTAATGCTTTGGCTGAGCCAAATGAATTAGACAATCAAGCGATACGACCTTTTACCAACGGTCATTATACGTTGCCAGGACATATTGAATTAACTGCTGCACCAAGTCCTTCATTGGTCCCATCAAGTGCTGGGGTTTCTATTTATGGACATGCACATTATGTTGGCACTGCTGTAGTGCTTGCTAATCCTTCATGTGCAGGTGCTACAATAACAGGTACTTGTGTTGAGACCGGACAACAAGTTTCTACATATACTAATTCAAACGGAGACTATAGTTTTGGTATCACCGCACCGGTTACCGCAGGAACTTATCATGTGAACGTGCATGCTACTGATTATACATTAGAAGGAGATACTGCAACTACATTTGACGTTTATTTTTATACTCCTCCTGTTTGTGTTGCACCCGATATCATTACTTCTG
The DNA here is from genome assembly GCA_903911435.1 of uncultured Bacteroidota bacterium. Classification (GTDB taxonomy): domain Bacteria; phylum Bacteroidota; class Bacteroidia; order 2-12-FULL-35-15; family 2-12-FULL-35-15; genus 2-12-FULL-35-15. The sequence goes on along the minus strand of CAIWDF010000097.1, from coordinate 4,048 downwards.
TTTCTTTGAGCCCAAGCACTGTTTCCATACCTAACTATAACTGTACAGCTATTTTAGCCGGACAATCATTAACAGGTACTGCCACAGTAACCAATGCTGGTAATGCTCCAAGTGCGGCTACTTCAACACTTCAGATAACTTTGCCTGATGGAACTCTTGTACCGGGACCTTTTACAATTCCTGCATTGGCGATAGGACAAAGCGTTAATTTTAATCTTCCTGCAATGACGTTTAGTTATCCAGTAAGTACTTATATCAATGCAAGTGCAGACGTTGCCAATGTTGTATCTGAATGTAATGAAGGAAATAATTCCGCCAATGCTTGCATATTGGTGTTGCCACCTTTGCCTGATATTTCACCAAGCAATTACAATTACAGTAGTGCATATCAATGTCAGTTTGGTAGTATTGCTTTTGGAATAAGTAATAGTGGAGGCGTGGCCACAGGTAGTTTTAATGCTAGGATGACTGTGTATCACAATGCTAGTTTGGTGGCTACATTCAATCAAACTGTTGGTAGTATCAATCCTTTACAAGGAACTTCAATAACATTTAATTATGTGCCTCCAACTAGTGGTGCTTATAGTTTTGTTTTGGATTGTGATGTTCCGAATGCTGTAACTGAAGTGAGTGAAGCGAATAACTCCACTACTACCACTATTTATTTCAATGCATGCCTTGCTGATTTATCTGTTTATGGATGTGGTTCTTTAGATGTAAAACCTGTGAATCCAACTGCAGGTAACAACATTACTATCTATGCAACAATTGCCAATAGTGGTCAAACAACTGCTACAGGTCCTTTTAATGTTGACTTTAATGTAGCAGGAACTCATTACTCATACAATTTTGTAGGAAATATTCTTCCTGGTGCATCTTCTCAAGTATCGATGGCGGTACCTGCTCCAGCATATGGAAACAATACACTTACAGTAACTGCTGATAATACCAATGCTGTGGTTGAAACGGATGATAACAACAATAGTGTAAGTACTAGTTTGTGTTGGGATTTTGCGCCTACCAATTCAAGTTGTGGCGGAAGTGCTTACATTTATCCTAATCAATATGTAGGACATCCAGTAACATTTAGTACTGGTTTATTGAACTACGGAATCTACGAAGCATCGCATGTACAAGTGAAGTTTGAAGTAAGTGGCCCTGGATTATCAGGCTGGTTAAACCTTGGTACTGTTTCTTCGTATGCAGACATCACTTGCTCTTGTCCAATAGGATTAACACTTCCTGGTGCTTTTGCTTTCCCTCAAACTGGAAATTATTCAGTAAGAATTACAGCCGATTACGCAAATCAATACAGTGAGTGTGATGAATCGAACAATATAATTTATGTTTCAGTTTATGTTGGCGATAGCCCTGATTATACTATTCTTTCTCAGTACATCGCTCCTTCATTATTAAATCCTGATTTGAATCAGTCTATCAACATTGATGTTACCTATCAAAATTTGGGTAATGGAAATATTGATTCTTCTGAAGTGTATGTTCAAATGGATAATACACCAATTGATTCGCTTCGTGCTCCAGGTTTGATTGGTGGCGATTTCAATACTGTTCATATGACTCATACATGGTCGTCAAATGTGCGTGGTGTGCACGTTATCCGTGCAGTGGTTGATCATGACCACCAAGTGGTGGAATCGAATGAATACAACAACGAAGCTACACGTGCTATCATTGTTGGTAAATCACCTAATTTGTATTTCAGCAATTTTGCGGTGAGCACTGCCTCTCCTAATTTAAATTCTTTGCTCGCCATCAATGCATCCATTCATAATAATGGATATGATGCTTGCACTGCTACCTATCAACTTTATTACCTTGATAATTTAGGTGCTGAGGTGTTAATCTACCAACAAGCGGTAACGGTGGATACAGGAGCTACGGTAACACTTGCTACTAATTGGTTGGTTACCGACCCTCGTACTACTATCATTGGAAGAATAACAAATGGAAACCCTGTGGAGTATGACGTAACCGATAATCAAGCAACGGCCAATATTGGCATCATGTTGATTGCTGCTAATGCTACTCCTGCAAATTGTACTTCGTCTACTGGTGTTGCTAGTGTTGTTATTACGGGTGGTCAACCACCATTCTCGAAACAATGGAGCAATGGACAATCGGGAGATGCTATCAATGTGGTACCGGGAACTTACACAGTAGTGGTAACAGATGCCGAAGGTTACACTGCCACCGATTCGGTTACGGTTACTGGTAATGCAGCACCTGTAGTGAATGCTACTGCAAACAATGCTGTGCTTTGTTCTGGTGGTTCGGCCAACTTATCTGCTGATGGTGCATCTTCTTATAGTTGGATGCCTGGTAATTTAGTGGGTGCAACGGTTACCGTGTTACCTACCGTGAGCACCACTTATACAGTTACAGGAACAAGTAGTAACGGATGTACAGCTACTGCAACATTGCTCATCACTGTAAATCCTACTCCAGTGTTATCATTGGTGTCGCAGACAAATCCAACGAGCGGAAATAATGGAGCGATAACATTAGCTGCTACTAATGGTTCGGCACCATACACATTTAGCATCGGTGCTTCTACCAATACTACTGGAGTGTTTAATGGATTAGGAGCAGGTGTTCATAATTTCAATGTTACCGATGCATCATCATGTACCTCTTCGGTGATTACAGTTACATTAGTTTCGGTGGGATGCACCAACGCTCCATTGCCTCCTGTTATAGCAGGACCAAACGCAGTGTGTGGTTTGCAAACTGGTGTTTACACTGCTACTACAACAGGTGCTGCAACGTATGCATGGACAGTGCCATCGGGCTTAACCATTACATCAGGAGTAGGAACATCATCGCTACATGTTAACATTGCTGCAGGAACCATCAATGGAAACGTAACTTGCAGTGCAACCAATTCGTGTGGTACTTCTGCTGCTTCATCTTATTTGGTTACTAAGAAACCTCAAACTCCAGCCAATATCACTGGACCTACTAGCAGTTGTGGATTAAGTTCAGCAACTTATTCAATACCTCCTGCTTTTGGTGCTACTTCTTACACTTGGGCAGTACCTACCGGAATGACTATTGTTGCAGGTTCGGGAACAACAACCATTACAGTGAGCATTGGCTCTACTTTTTCGGGAGGTAATGTTACGGTATCGGCTGTAAACAATTGTGGTTTTATAGCAGGCACGGCTTTGAATGTAATTGGGAAAGTGGCGCCTAGTGCCATCTCTGGACCTTCGAATGTTTGTGGTACTTCCACTGCTATGTACACGTGCGCTACTGTGCGCAATGCAACAAGTTATTATTGGACGTTGCCAACAGCTTGGACCATAATGGCTGGACAAGGCACTAATACTGTTATTGTATCGTTGCCTACCAATCTTCATAACACAAGTTTTACAGGCAATGTAATAGTACAGGCGGTGAGTGCATGTGGAGTTAGCGGCTATCGTACATTTGTGGTGTCGTATTGCAAATCGTTGGAAACACCAACATCCAATGACAGTGTAGCAAGTACTTATTCCGAACTTTATCCTAATCCGGCAACTACTGAATTTTCGATTGATATCAATTCGGATGAAGATAGAGTAGTGGTGGAAGAAGTGTACGATATGCTTGGCAACCTTGTTATCGCTAATCGAGTGATGGTGATGAATGGAAAAGCTACTTTGAAAACTTCGATTGAAGAATTGAACAATGGATTGTACTTTGTGAGATTGATGGATACAAATGCTAATGTGTTGTATACCGAAAAACTAATGAAGGAATAAATTGGGTTGATTGAACACCTCGTTTTAATTCATAAAAAAACTCCTGTCGGATAATGATTCGACAGGAGTTTTTTTATTACTTCTCTTTTTATTGTTTTACTAGTTTCTTCCTCACAATTCCTTTCTCGGTTTCTACTTCAACAAAGTAGACACCCGCATTCCACGTGCTTACATCTATTGCCTTTTCGCTATTAACTATTCGCTCTAGCACTTCTTCACCTAATACATTATATATATGAATGACATTAATTCTTAATTGTGAATTCTCAATTGTGAATTGATTG
>CAIWDF010000096.1 GCA_903911435.1 uncultured Bacteroidota bacterium | reverse complement strand
GTATCAATTACGCCCAACGTATTCAGCGGTCGTTATTGCCTCCGATTATCGAAATAATGGATGCCATTCCAAATTCGTTCATCATGTTCAAGCCTAAGGACATTGTGAGTGGAGATTTTTACTGGTTTTCAGAAAGTGAGAACAAAATGTTGATAGCTGCAGCCGATTGCACCGGTCACGGAGTGCCAGGTGCATTCATGAGCGCCATTTGTTCCGAAAAGCTAAATGAAGCAGTAACACAAACCGATGATGTTTCGTCCATTCTTCAAATTGTGAACATTCGCATGAAAAAGGTATTGCGTCAATATGGCAAAGAAGATTTGACTCACGATGGAATGGATATAGCTCTTTGTGCTTTCGATATGCAAACCAACGAGGTAGAATTTGCAGGAGCCAACCGCCCATTATGGATAATAAGACATGGAGCTACGGAGCTAGAAGAAATTCAAGCGGATAAAGTTTCCATTGGAGGTTTTACTGACAATAACCAATTGTTCACCTTACATAAATTGAACTTGAATAAAGGCGATACCGTTTATTTGTTCACTGATGGTTTCCCTGACCAATTTGGGGTGAATGATAAAAAATTGCTTACAAAGAAATTCCGCGAACTGTTACTCTCCATTCAAGATAAATCTATGGGGGAGCAGAAAACTCATCTCGACTTTTTTATCGAAAAATGGAAAGGCGATACCGAACAGACCGATGATATTTTGGTGGTTGGCATCAGAATGTAGATGAAGAAATGATTGGGAAGCTGTTTATTTATCAACTTCTTTCGAAATCAATGCCAAAAAAATACGATATTCGCACCTCCTATTAATCAAAGGTAGTTAACAAAAACGAAGATAAGCAGACAACTGCAATTCAACAAATCATTATACGCATCAGTGAAACCATCTATACCCAAAGGCACAAGAGATTTTTCACCACAAGAGATGGTGAGGCGCAATTATATTTTCGAATCCATCAGACAAGTTTTTCAACGATATGGATTCTTACCAATAGAAACCCCTGCCATGGAAAACATGGAAACGTTGATGGGGAAATATGGTGAAGAAGGCGACAGACTTATCTTTAAGATTTTAAATAGTGGCGATTTTCTGAATGGAATTGATTCGAATGAACTACTGAATGCCAACAACAAACAATTAACCTCTAAAATTTCCGAAAAAGCACTTCGCTACGACCTCACTGTACCTTTTGCTCGCTACGTGGTGCAGCATCAAAACGAAATAACCTTTCCTTTCAAGCGTTATCAAATACAACCTGTTTGGCGAGCTGATCGCCCACAAAAAGGAAGATACAGAGAGTTTTATCAATGCGATGCCGATGTGATTGGAAGCAATTCTCTTGTCAACGAAGTTGAGCTAGTTCAATTGATTGATGATGTGTTCTCGAGATTACAATTACCTGTCATCATCAAAATCAATAATAGAAAGATACTTAGCGGCATTGCCGAGGTGATTGGCGAAGCCGATAAAATAATAGATATCACTGTAGCTATTGACAAATTGGACAAGATAGGTGTAGATGGAGTGAACAAAGAGCTTACTGAAAAAGGAGTAGGTGCTGAAGCATTGGCAAAACTTCAACCCCTTATTCATTTCAGTGGAACCACTGTTGATAAATTGAATTTCTTAAAAGGATTACTAAGTTCATCAGAAACAGGACTAAAAGGGATAAATGAAGTTGAATACTTATTCACCACGATCGCTGAACTATCTTCGCTTTCGGCCATCATCGAATTGGATATTACATTGGCCAGAGGATTGAATTACTACACTGGAGCAATTTTTGAAGTTAAAGCGAATGCGGGTAGCCTTTCGAGCAGTATTTGTGGAGGTGGAAGATACGATGACCTAACAGGGATATTTGGTCTACCTAATGTTAGTGGGGTAGGTATTTCGTTTGGAGCAGATAGAATTTACGATGTGCTTAACGAAATGAACTTATTCCCCGAATCGGTAGCGGCTTCCACAAAATTGTTGTTTGTTTGTTTCGGTGAACCTGAACAAAACTTTGGGTTGCCATTATTGGCAAAAGCTAGGAAAGCGGGACTCAATGCCGAGATTTATCCAGATGCGAAAGCGAAAATGAAAAAGCAAATGAGTTATGCCGATGATAAAAAGATACCATTCGTGGTCATTATTGGTAGTGACGAAATGAATAGTGGATTGCTTAGCCTCAAGAATATGGCCACAGGAGAACAAAGCAAACTCGAGATTGATAAAATAATAGAAAATTTGATATAGTAAGAAACTACTAAAATGCATTACATCACCACTTCGAAATTAGAATTAGAAACCATAGCTGATATCCTTTCGGCAAATAGAAAATTGGTATTGTCCGAACAAGCAAAACAGAACATTGTTCATTGCAGGGAATATCTTGATAAAAAGATGGCATCACAACACGAACCCATCTACGGTATCAATACCGGATTCGGTTCTTTATGCAATGTGCTTATTCCAGATTCCGACTTGGAACAGCTTCAGCGCAATCTAGTAATGTCACATGCTTGTGGAACGGGTGATGAGGTGCCTCAAGAGATTGTGAAACTAATGTTGTTGTTGAAAATTCAGTCCTTGTCGTATGGCAAATCGGGGGTGCAATTGGAAACGGTTGAACGCCTCATTGATTTCTTCAATATGGATATGTTACCAGTGGTATATCAGCAAGGTTCGTTAGGGGCTTCAGGCGACTTATCTCCTTTGGCACACCTTTGTCTACCTTTAATTGGAATGGGCGAGGTGAATTACAATGGGAAACGCCAACAAGCCAAAGACGTGTTGATGCAATTAAAATCGCAACCTGTTCAGTTAAAATCGAAAGAAGGTTTGGCATTGCTTAATGGAACTCAGTTTATGAGTGCATACGGAGTTTGGTGTTTATTGCAAACACGCAGGTTGAGTGCCTCAGCTGATCTTGTGTCAGCCATTTCATTGGATGCATTCGATGGAAGAATCGAACCTTTCAAGGAACATCTTCATACCATCCGACCTCATAAGGGTCAGTTGAAAACAGCTGCAGCCATTAATAGAATATTAGAAGGAAGTGAATTAATAAGACGAAAAAAGGCTCATGTTCAAGACCCTTATTCTTTCCGATGTATTCCTCAAGTTCATGGCGCTTCAAAGGATGCGATTGAATATGCCGAGAATGTTTTTCTGACAGAGATTAATTCTGTAACGGATAATCCTACCATATTTCCATTCGAAAACGAGATTATTTCAGGAGGCAATTTTCATGGGCAACCTTTGGCTTTAGCGCTCGACTTTTTAGCGATTGCTCTTGCAGAATTAGGTAATATCTCCGAAAGAAGAACGTATCAATTAATTTCGGGATTAAGAGAATTACCGCCATTCCTAGTTGCAAAACCGGGATTAAATTCTGGGTTCATGATACCTCAATACACTGCAGCTAGCATTGTTAGTCAAAACAAACAATTGTGTTCACCAGCTTCAGTCGATTCCATTGTGAGTTCGAATGGGCAAGAGGACCATGTGTCGATGGGTGCTAATGCCGCTACGAAATGTTTTAAAGTGGTTGAAAACCTTCAACGAATTCTTGCCATTGAATTGTTCAATGCTTCACAAGCGTTGGAGTTTAGGCGACCATTACAGTCTTCGCCCATCATCGAAGAGGTGATATCCAAATACAGAGAAGAAGTTGCTTTTGTGGATGCCGATAAAGTAATGTTTACTGAGATTGATAAAAGCATTAGCTTTTTGAAAAAGATGGAATATGTCTTTTAATTCGTATTTTTGAAGAATCATTTCAAAAAACAATTTACTATGATGAAAAAAATTCTTCTTGTAATTCTTATTTTGGTTACGCTTAATTGCACTAAATCACAAGCACAGTGTAACGGCTTAACGTCATACGATTTAACGGTTTCATCAGTTACCGTCCAGCATCCTTCATCTCCTTCTTTTACATCAGCAGTTGTGTGTCCGGGTGCAATTCTTATTGATAGTACCAATTGTTGTACACGTTATATTCACATTATGCCTGGTGGGACCTATGAAATTGGAGGAACCGCTTATGCGTTTGTACTTGTAAAAAATGGTGGCACATTTAATGCGAACAATTCTACTATGGTATTCGGATTGTCATACGAAGCAGGTGCTACTATTCTGAATTATTCAGGTCCTTCTACTTTGTGTCCCGCAATTACTTTTGTGCCGTCCTCTTGTACTACTGAAATTGAAGAGAATGATAGAAACAATTTTGGAAATGTATTTTATAACACAATTAATCAGTCATTGGAAGTAAAGGATATCAAAGAAAATTCAGAATTATTTGTTTATGATGTTTTAGGAAAAAAGATGTTTGAACAACATTTTTCACAGAACACGAATAATGCTCAAAGTCTTAATTCGTTTACACCTGGAGTTTATATATATCATTTAATCTCCATCAAAGGTAAGATACTAACAGGAAAATTTATTAAAACTAATTAGCTGATTAATAAACAGAATTAGATGAAAAAGAAGGTCATTTCCCTTTGCTCTGTTTTTGTTGCTATTGCATCAAGCTATGCTCAATTTACCAATGTGCAGATAAGTAATGTAAACGACCCAGAGGAGGTTTCCATTGCTATTAACCCTAAAAACACCAATCAAATGGTGGTAGGGGCTAATATTGATAATGTCTACTCTTCTTCGAATGGTGGACTAAGTTGGAATGTCAATACGTTAAACGACCCTAATAATGGAGTATGGGGCGACCCTTGCATCTTCAACGATACTTCTGGTGCCTTTTATTTTGTACATCTTTCTAATCCTCCTGCTGGCAACTGGGTGGATAGAATCGTATGTGCTAAATCAACTAATGGAGGCCTTACTTGGTCAGGTGGAACATATACTGGACTGAATGGAGCCAAAGTGCAAGACAAGGCTTGGACAGCTGTAAACCCTGCAAATAATGAGATATATGTTACATGGACACAATTCGATGTGTATGGAAGTAGCTCTCCTGTGGACAGTTCTATCATTCTGTTTTCAAAATCGCAAGATGCAGGGCTGACATGGACTACACCAAAACGAATAAGTAGTGTGGCAGGCAATTGTGTGGATAGCGATAGTACCATGGAAGGCGCAGTGCCAACAGTTGGTCCTAATGGTGAAATTTATGTGGCTTGGGTTGGACCCTACGGTATACAGTTTAATAAAAGTTTGGATGGAGGAAATACTTGGTTACCTCATGAGACCTTTGTAAGTACTTTCCCCGGAGGATGGGATTATAATATCTCAGGTTTACAACGTTGCAATGGTTTACCAATAACGCTATGCGATATAAGTGGAGGGCCTAATAATGGAACTATCTATATTAATTGGTCGGATCAACGTAATGGCTCAATGGATACCGATGTTTGGATTATTAAATCTACTGATGGTGGAAATAGTTGGTCGGCACCTATTCGAGTGAATGACGACCCTCCAGGGAAACAGCAATTTCTTACATGGATGACCATTGACCAAACCAATGGTATTGTATATTGTGTGTTTTACGACCGTAGAAATTATTCATCAGGCAATATGACCGATGTATTTCTTGCACGTTCCATAGATGGTGGCAATTCATTCACTAATTATAAGATTAATCAAAACGCCTTTATTCCTTCACCAAATGTGTTCTTTGGCGATTATATTGGCATTGCAGCGCATAACAATGTGGTGAGGCCAGTTTGGATGGCATATAATGGTAGCACTTTGAGTGCTTGGACCGCATTGATTGATGGGGTATCGCTTGGTATTGAAGAGTCGAATATTACTGCTTACTCTCCTGTAGAGTTGTACCAAAACGAACCAAATCCTTTTAATACTACTACTTGGATTAAATTCAACTTACATCAACCTTCTGTTGTTAATCTCATTGTTTCGGATGTATTGGGGCATACCGTTTCCACATTGTTTCAAAACGAAAAGTTTAATGCAGGGAATTTCGATTATATATTTAATGCTTCGGCAGAAAAGCTTTCGGCAGGTATTTATTACTATACTTTGAGTTGTAATGAATACAAAATCACTAAAAAGATGGTGGTGTATTAATGCGTTTTCTTGGTTTTGCTTTCCTACTTTTATTAAGCCATCACGCCTTATCGTGCGAATGTTCCCCGTTACAACCCATATCGAAAGAAAATAGTAAAGCCTACAATGTTATCTTCTTTGGGAAGGTAGATTCGGTTGGAGTTTGTGGTAAAGATGGCATTAGCACTGCTTATTTTACCATTGAAGAGCTTTACAAGGGAGCTATCGGCAAACAAGCACATATCGATTTCGATTGTGGTTCGGCTTGTTTGATGAGTTTTGCCAAAGGCGAGGAATGGCTCATTTATGCATCTTATCCAGCATTTGATAAACTCACCGTTTCGCTTTGCGAACATAGCCGAAAGCATATTGACGATGTAAGCAAAGACTATTATGCCATCACCTCTCAACGAAGTTTTGCTGACGAGAAACATTGGTTGCAAACGGAACTAGGTATTCAACCTTTTGTGGTGAAAAACGATTTGAACGAACAACAAAAAACACTTAAACCACACAACGACCAACCAAGCGGATGGAAGAAAATAGGATTATTGGTTCTTTCGCTGCTCACGATGTTGGTGGTATTGATGATATCGAAACGAAAATAATAGAATATGAATACATTTAAAAACACAATAATAATGCTCCTTTTATGCAATTCTAATTTGATTGCTCAACGAGTGATGGAGCCAATAAAATTTGAAGGAAAAGCACAAGGGACCTCTTACCACATTACCTACTACGACCAACAAAACCGAAACTTTCAACCTGAGGTGGAAGGTTTACTTGCCGATTTTGATAAATCGGTATCTACTTATTTGCCAACTTCCATTATTTCGCGCATTAATGCCAACGAGCCAAACGTGGTGGTGGATAAGTATTTCATCGCATGTTTTAATAAAGCAAAGGAGGTTTGGAAAAATACGGATGGTGCTTTCGACCCAACCGTTTACCCAATTGTAAACGCATGGGGATGGGGACCAGGCAAAAAACAAACCATCGAAAAGCGATTGATTGATAGCATTCTTACTTTTGTTGGGATGAATTTGATTGAATTGAAAGGTAATTCGGTGGTAAAGAAAGACCCAAGGGTGGCATTAGATTTTAATGCTTTCGCTCAGGGATACTCGGTGGATGTGGTTTCCGACTTTTTAAGTTCGAAGGGCATTGAAGCTTTTCTGGTGGAAATAGGAGGAGAGGTTTATGCCAAAGGCAAAACCCCTGACAATGAGAATTGGACAGTAGGAATTGAAAAACCGATTGACAACAAAGAAACTGAGAATCCTTTAAAAGCCATTATAAAGCTCGAGAACTTGGCGGTGTCTACTTCGGGCAATTACCGTAGGTTTGTGATTATTGATGGAGTGAAATACGCTCACCACATAAACCCTAAAACAGGATACCCTACTCAAAACAATTTGTTGAGTGCTTCGGTATTTGCCAAAGAATGCATCACTACCGATGCTAATGCTACTGGTTTATTAGTGATGGGATTGGAAAAAGCTAAACTATTTTTGGAACAACACAAAGAACTAGAAGCCTACCTTATTTACTCGGATGAAAAGGGGAATTATCAAATATACGAGACTCCAGGAGTAAAGTCGATAATTAAAGAAGCTGAATAAAGCGCAAAAAAAAAGCATCCCGCAAAGGATGCTTTTTTTATTGATAGTAAGAATACTTATTTGTTAAGCATTACTTTCTTTACTGAACTTCCTTTTTCGTTTGCTACAGTGATAAAGTAAATACCGTTAGCAAAAGTAGAAAGGTCGATTTGAGTGTTCAACAATTCTTCCACATTTTGTTCGTAAACCACAGCACCTAAAGTATTGCTTATTTTAACAGTGTTCGCATTTTTCAATTCAACATTGAAAATACCTGTACTAGGGTTAGGATAAATAGACATTACAGCATCGTCTGCTGTTTCGTTGATACCAATTCCACCATTAGGTGCCCAATCCAATGTTATAGCTGATAACGATACGTTAGCAGCTGGTGTTTGGTGGTCAGCAGTAGTACCTTTGGTGAATGTGAAATACGAAGTTTGAGTAGCAGCTGTACTAGAACCATGGTCCCAAGTTGATTGAACAGCCACACGGTAAGCTCCATCAGCCATTAAGGTTCCTGCAGCATTTTTTCCATCCCAAGTAATGTTTTGGGTAGTCCAGCTGCTTAATGTAGCACCTGTAGTAGCTCCTACTACATTGCAAGTTGCGCCAAGAGCATTGGATGATGATCCACCTGAATTTGTAGCCCATGTAGGTAAATGGTCGCTTGTACCACCTCCAACTCTACGTAATCTAGTTTTAACAAAAGTTCCTGTACTTGTTTGAATCCAAACAGCAAGATCGTGTTGTGCATTACCATTGTAGCAGTTTGCTGTAGGTTGTGTCACTTCGGTGAAGTGGAAAGTTAAGGTTCCCATCGATTGTGCGAACAATCCAGTTGATAAAATTAAAGCAAACGCATTTGTAAAGATTTTTTTCATTGTGTTTTTTGTATTAGTTTTTTGTTAAATATGTTATTACGGCTCAAAAGTAGGTATTCTCTTAGTTCAGTTTTATGAAAAATGTATGATATTTATCAGTAAGTAGACGAATCAGAAATTTTCGTAGGTATGCCAGATATTGGATATGAACAAAAAGGCAGAAAGGGTAATTATTCATTTTTGCAGAATGGCAATTATTTAATTGTTCTAACAAACGAACATTCGAACATCTGAACAATAGAATAGTGAAGTGGTGCAATTCATAAAAATGCACGAATCACTCCCTATTGCCTAATCGCTTTTGGCTATTCACTAAAAATGAGATTTCTCACTTCGTTCGAAATGACAAGCCTGTGGTGGTGGATAAAGGAAAAAAGAAAGGCGGCTTTGCCGCCTTTCTTTTTTCCC
>CAIWDF010000095.1 GCA_903911435.1 uncultured Bacteroidota bacterium | reverse complement strand
GGCATAGCCGCCTTGATTTTCCCTTAATTCCCCCATGAACCCTGTCATTTCGAACACAGTGAGAAATCTCAAAAACCATTTGTAGAAACACTAAGCACCCCTATCCCCGATTCTCTATTCGCTAATGCCTATTCCCTATTCCCTATTCACTAGTCGCTAATGCCTATTGCCTAGTAAGTTTTTTCTTATCTTTACACTACAATTTATACATCCCCTAAAACGAATTTAACTTATGAATGGAAACTTATTTCATTTGGGCAAGCAATTCCGAAAGCGAATTGATTTACTGGAACATCCTTAAATGCCCTACACTTATTGAATTACCAGCGGTTTTGGCTCAAAGCCTAAAATCAAAAAAATTAAAACCTTATGTCAAGAAGGGTTATAAGATTCATCTTTCCGAAAAGCTAGAGGTAGACGAAACCCTTGCTGTTGGGGGCTATCGACTAAACTATTTTTATGTTTTGTGCATGCATTTTCAATTCACCAAAACCGAAATTTATATCATGAGCCTTCTTTTGCGCGGTATCAAACGCGATGCGATGCTTCCGGTGATGAAACAAGAACACCAATGGGTGGTGGAAAGAAAAACAATCGATACGCATTGCCTCAACATACATAATAAAACCCGCACCAAATCAGACAAAGAAGCCATCCGAGTTTTCAAGGCTTAGAAATTGACCCCGTTCTATTTTCTATGCATTCGGCTACATAGCTTGTTATCATTACGTTTTGGAGCGAACCACTGCAACTAAAAAAAGTCCAAAAAATCAGCCATTGGTTTTATTTCCGAATAAATTTTTCGTAATATCTTTGCTTTCGAAAAGAATTTGTTCTATAAAAGTTTGCTTTACGAAATGCTCGAGGCTCTACTCAAAAAGGAAATTTATTTTTAAGAAAGAGAGAAGGCAAGAGCATAAACCAGTAAAAAACCTCCGTGTTCCCTTACGGTCACTCCGCGTTCCAATACGGTCACTCCGTATTCCAATACGGTCACTCCGTGTTCCAATACGGTCACTCCGTGTTCCAATACGGTCGCTCCGTGTTCCAATACGGTCGCTCCGTATTCCAATACGGTCACTCCGTATTCCAATACGGTCACACCGTGTTCCAATACGGTCACTCCGTATTCCAATACGGTCACACCGTGTTCCAATATGGTCACACGGTGTTCGAACAAGGTGGTTTTTTGAGGTTTAGAACATAATGTGCCCGACACCAGACACTTATGTTGTCATCAAAAAAGGTGAGACCCTATTTATACCCCTATAATGCCGCTAAAAGATTGCTAGCGGGGAAGAGCCAAATCGTGCAATCGATAAAAAAATATTAACTAAATATATCCAATTTATATGATACTAAGTGTCAAAATTATGTTGTACAATTTCTTTATTAGAGCATTTGTACCTTTTGTATTAATTCCAGCCAACAAATTAAGGTTTGGAATAACTCCCGATCAAGAGACCAGTTTAAACAACCATCTTTTGAAATTTACTACCAATTTCGATTTGTATACCGACCCTGCCAAACACTCAGAACCAGTGATAAACGACACCAATGTGGCTTATCAGAATGCGATGACGGTGGTGGAAGGGGTGCGTAAACAAATCAAAAGCAATTCTACTGTGGAACTTAGTGGTTTAGATCGTGTCATCTTAAACATTCCGGTGTCTACACCTCGCAGAAACCATGTAAACGTGCCTGACAAAGAACCTGTAGTGGTATGTGTTATGAAATCGCCATTGCTTATGCGTTTCATAGCGTTCGACCCTACCAATCCGTTCAAAAGGGCTAAACCTGCCGATGTGGAAGCCATAGGAATAAAAACCGCCATCGTGCCAACAGGTTCGTTGCCGCCTAATATCAAAGATTATGTGATTCAAACTCCCGAAAACAATACCGAGTTCGAAATACTTTTCAACTCGGCACAAGTGGGACAAACATTTTACATCATCTGTTATTATTTAAACAACCGCAACGAAGCCGGAAAAGATGGACTACCTTTTTCGATTACCATTATCTAACAAAAAAGTAGCCCAAGCAAACAAAAAATCCTGCACCGCAAGGTGTAGGATTTTTTGTTTGCCCTTTTTTTGCCCTTTTTTCCCACTCGACCTCGTTTGCAACAGGTCGGTTGAGAAATGCGTTTGCAACGCTAAAAAATAAAAAAAACCTGCCCTCTCAGTAGGAAAGTGGGACGATACTTATTTCCCTATTCGCTGTTGCCTATTCGCTATTGGCTAAACTTCCATCTGCCTTATGTGCTTATTCGGTAAAAAAATTCAAGCATTCTTTTTCAAAAACAATAAAATGGTTTTTTCTGCCTCTGCCATTACTCTACCTATCTCCTCATATTTCATTTCCATTATTTCGGCAATGTCTTCCATTGCCACTCCATCCTGCGAATATAAGGTATAGGCTTTTCGGTAAGGTTCTTTCAATTGCTTTATAGCAGCCTGTATCAATTCCTCTTCTTCTTTATGTATAAAGTCTGATTCGGGGTTGTGTAAATATTCTTCATTAGTATTACTCATCCTTTCCCCGTAATAATCTTTTATCTCATCATCGGAAAAATACACTTTCAGTATTTTAAAATATCCGGCCCATTTGCCGTTATAATTAGCATCGTTAATTGTCATGTGTTCAGAAATTAATTTAGACTAAAGTTTTATACCACAAAATTACAAAACATCTAAATATAATTAAAATATTTTTTTCTCACCTTCGCCTTCGTTTGTAACGATGGCGGTTGAGAAATGCGTTTGCAACGCTAAAAAATAAAAAAACCAGCAGGTGCGAGTGTCCTCACTCGTGCCGCCTAGTTGGTGGCGTCCCGCCACCTTTTTAATCATATTCTTATTTATTTTTGTGTTGTGGCGGGTCGCCACATCATCATTGTCACGGTTTGTAATTTCGCGCCAGCGAGAAATGTAATACTTACATTGCAAACTTACTTCCCCAATCGGACATTAATTGCATTACCGCCAGTAGTTTTTTGCCTTCTTTACTGAGTGAGTATTCCACTTTCACCGGAATGCCATCATACACCTTTCTAATCACCACGCCTTTGCTTTCCAGTTCTCTCAATACTTGCGTTAGCATTTTATCATTAATGCCAACCAATGTTCTTTTCAATTCGCTAGGGCGTTTTGCACCATCTCTCAAGTTCCAAAACACCAAGCCTTTCCATCTACCGCCTATAACAGACAAGGTTAAATCAACAGGGCAATAAAAAAAAGTACCATCTAATTTATATTTTTTCATCTTCATTTTTTTTCGCAAAGGTAAATTCATTCCTTAGTACTTACCAAATGTATAGTACTTTCTTTTTGGGTAGTACCTGTTGTAGCGTAACCTAATTAGTAATTTTGCACCGTCAAATAATTACAATAAAATATATAAATTAAAAATGGAAAAAGAACAAGTTAAAAACACTGCATTAGCAGTTTCGAAAGCTATCTTAGAAGGAAGATGGAATGATTTAGATAATCTTTTAGATGAAAAATTTACCTACACAGGCGATGGTTTTGTTTTCACAAAAGATGAGTACATAGGTTTTATGCAAGATATGAAAGCAGCATTTTCAGGCCTTAAAATGGAGTTCCCTCATGTTCTTGTAGATGGGGATATGGCTTCTATTCGTTTTATTTCAACAGCAGTAAACACGGGTAAATTTATGGGTGCACCTGCCAACAAAAAGAACTTAGAAGTACACGGAATATGTATCCGAAAAGTAAAAGATGGAAAAGTAATGCAAGAATGGCAAACCACCGATTTACTTGGAGTAATGAGACAAATCGGTTTCGGTGCATTGTTTGGCTACTCCCTTTTCGTAGGGTTATTCAATGTAAAACAGGCACGACCTGTTCGGAAGAAATAAAAAAGTAAAATTAATAACAAAGTAAAAATTAATCATAAATCCCCTATTAAGCGTAGCCTCAGGCTACGCTTTTTTTTATCTAGGCGTCCCGCCTTAAATCTCGTCCTCACCGCTCAATCCTAAAACCGCAGACGCGAGTGTCTTTACTCGTGCCGATAATAAGGGGATGTCCTTATCACCAAATCGATTCTAATAAAACAAGCCATAAAAAGGATTTTTATTAATATTGCACCAATAAAAAAAATCAAATAATGAAGAAGCTATTTTTATTTCTAATCATTCCATTGCTTGTTAATGTATCACTTGCCCAAACGCAGGTTCAAAATTTCGAACAACTAATGACCGC
>CAIWDF010000094.1 GCA_903911435.1 uncultured Bacteroidota bacterium | reverse complement strand
TTGGTTAGAGCATCTGACTGTTAATCAGAGGGTCGTAGGTTCAAGTCCTACAGGGAGAGCAAGTAATAACAAGGGTTTCAAGCTGTCATGGTTTGAAACCCTTTTTGTTTTTAAATACCTTCGTTTGTCCTCCTATAACTAATAATAAATCATCCAAGTTTGTAAACTAGCTGTGTCGGATTTATGGTTTCCCGAGCGATTTTCCTCTTCGTTGGCGCCAATATACTGTTCATTCCTTCCGATTTTCTATTCTACTGTTCAACATTTCGATTCGTTTGGGTCGCTGAAGAGTTCTACTGGGCTGCAAATCTATTCTACGGGACCAACGAACGATAAATTCTTCCAAAAAACTCTTCGGCCGGCCGGCCGAACAATAAAATGGCGCCAACGAATAGTTCGGGCGAGCGGTAGAACAGTTTTCCGGAGTAATTTTTAATTCTACGGGGCAAATTTATTTAAATGCGGCCCAACATTTTCATTCTGCGGCTCCACAGAACAATTCTGTCGGAGCGTAGAACTCTAAAAAACTTCAAGTATTTTAAGAGGGGTTATCAAAAAATAGCTTTATTATGATTATTCAAACAATAGGAGACTTGAAGAAAACGAATTTTACTTAAAAATTGACATGATACAAACTAACTAGTTGGGCTTTTTAAATATTAATCTCAAGGAAAATGACATGGTTAAAACAAACTATTGATAAAAATAAAAAGGCAAGTAGTTCGAAGAATAATTTTACATTTGCATTCCAAAAAACCGGAGAGGTGTCAGAGTGGTCGAATGAGCAAGCCTGGAAAGTTTGTATACTCGCAAGGGTATCGCGGGTTCGAATCCCGCCCTCTCCGCTGAAAAAACTGTTCCACTCTTGAAAAAAAAAATATCTCTCGACCAAGTTTTATTACTCCTCATACTTTTGGTTGCTGCAGTTCTTCGTTTTTGGAACTTTTGGCAAATGCCTTTTATGCATGATGAGTTGAGTGCACTTGCTCGAACTCACTACAATAACATTTTTGACGAAATTTATTTTGGTGTTGCCAAATACGACACTCACCCTGCTGGTGTACAACTCTTTATTTATTACCTCACCAAAGCTTTTGGCGAAAACGAAATGATAGTAAAGTTTCCTTTCATTATTTTCGGATTACTTTCTATTGTTATGTTATTCAAAATATCGAAATTTTGGTTCAATGCTTCTGTAGGACTTATAGCTGCCGCTTTTATGGCTGTGATGCAATATTTTGTAACCTATAGCGACTTAGCCCGACCTTATATCGCTGGGGTGTTCTTCGCCTTACTCATGGTTTGGTTTTGGAGCAATTATTTTTTTAATGACCCAGGCAACAAAAAAAGATACCTCATTGGATACGTCATCACCACCGCCTGTTGCGCCTATATCCACCATTTTGCTTTATTGTTTGCCATTATAGTAGCCATAACAGGTTTGTTTTTTCTGAACCGAACAAATTGGAAAGGATATTTATTGGCTGGGCTAGGCATCCTTGTGCTCTACATTCCGCATTTCCAAATTTTGTTCATTCAATTTGGCAAAGGCGGCTTGGGAGGCAGTGATGGCTGGCTTGGCAAACCAAATCCTGAATGGTTACTTTCTTTTTTTCGCTATTGCTTTCATTATTCCTATTTAATGTACGGCCTTGGTGCGGCAGTATTGGCACTCACCATCCGTTTTCATTCGCATGAAATAAAGGAGAAACAGAAATTCAGAATCATTGCTCTAGTATGGTTTTTAGCCGAATTTTTCATACAATATTATTATTCGCTTTACGTTAATCCTGTCATCCAATTTTCAACCATCATTTTTGTTTTTCCCTTTTTTATTCTTTTTTTCTTTTCGCTTGCTGGCAATTTGTCTTCCACATATAAAATTGCAAGCATTGCTTCCATATTGATTATTGGCAGTTTTAGTTTGGTGGTCACCCGAAAACACATGGATGTATTTTATTATCAGCCATACCAACAGCAAGTACTCAATACATACAAAACACTTGACTTAATTGGTGACGAAAAAAAAGCTACCATCGAACTGATGATACCTCCTCTTTACAAAGAACATTATTTCAAAAAATACAAGCGCGAATTTAAATCCCTCTATTTCGACCCATTCGAAGGTAAGGTAGACACTAAAGCATTTAGAAAACTAGTGAATGAGCAGACCACTGATTATTTTATTTTTGGTTGTCCACCATTGGAATACCTTCCTATCATCAAAGAAAAATACCCGTATTTAATAACAAAAGAAGAAGGTTTTACATATTCTTATTATTGCTTTGCAAAACAAAAGCCAATCAACGAATTGCACGAACAAGTAATATATAGTAAGAAGATGGAAGGTTTTGTAATCGACTCGGCAATGGAATTTGGAAAAGAATTCAAAGAGAAATTGAAAAAGATGGTAAACAGTCGACATGTAATATTAAATGTAAGTGCGCAATTACTCCCTGCCGACAAAGCCTCCAACCCTTCACTAGTAATCGACATACTAGACAATGGAAAATCGATCAATTGGTTTGGAGCCGATTATGCAAACTTCAACACCAAAGCCGATTCATCCAATACCGTTTATTTATCGCGCGATTTAACCGACTTTGATTTTAAAAATCATCCTGATGCTGAAATAAAAATCTATATTTGGAACAGAAATAAAACGAAATTGGTAATCGACAATTTCAATATTGAAGTAATCAGAGCTAATCCTCTTATCTATGCCTTATTCGAACCTATTGATTAATTGAAATAATGAAGCGATTTACTCTTTTTTTTCTGTTAATCAACCTAGTTCTTTCATCGTTTTATCTCGACTCGTGGCACAATGCCAACACCACCTCTCGAGTTCTTCCTGTTCTTAATTGCATTGACAAACGAACCATCACCATTGACGAATATGCTGACCAAACAATGGACAAGAGCAAAGTAAACGGACATTATTATTCTGATAAAGCTCCCCTACCCTCTTTCGTAGTTATCCCTTTTTATGCAGCTTGCCGTGCCTTGGGCATTGTTCATTACAAAACTGATTTTAATGCCTATTCCCGACCAGTATTTCTTCTCGGTAGTTTTATTTGTGGTAGTCTTCCTTTTGTGTTGATTTGCTTTCTGTTTTTTAAATACATAAGCCAAAACACTGATGAAAAGAAAGCCGCAATGCTTTCAATGGTTTTCCTGTATGCTTCTTTTGTATTTGTTTTCAGTGGAACATTTTTTACTCATGTCTTTTCGGCTGCCTTATTACTGATGTCTTATATCTTTATTAAAGAGAAAAAGCATTTCTATTCAGGATTATTTCTCGGCTTAGCTTTCCTTTCCGATTACACGGTACTCTTTATCATCCCTATATGGGCGATACAGATATATTTAAACGAAAAGAAGTTCAAAGAAATCATATCCTTCTCTCTTGGATTGGCGCCTTTAATTTTGTTATTCTTACTGTATAACAAAATAACTACAGGCTCACCATTCGACTTGTTGTACAACCATTCAACCTTTGACGAATCATCGAAACCGAATGCTAACTTAGGGTTTTCTCACCCTTCACTTAAAGCACTCTATGGGCTTACCCTTTCTACCTACCGCGGTATATTGATTTATTGTCCGATGCTTATTTTAGCAATTGTATATTTTATCAAATCAAAAGAATGGAATAAAGTAAACTGGGCAAAGAATTATTTGTTCATCATCGCGATTGGTTATTTTTTGCTCATCTCTTCGCATTTAGTTTGGTGGGGAGGTTGGAGCTATGGGCCTCGTCAACTCATGCCTTTAGCTGTGCTATTATTATTCGAAGGAGCGATATTTATTTCGAAACAAAAAATAAATCAATTCGCATTTTGGGGCTTAGGAAGTATCGCCTTACTTTTTACATGGATAGTGAAAGGGACCGTGGTATATTCGGTGCCAACCGAAATGACAAGTCCGTTTCGTGACTATTTCTTTCAAAATGCACAAAACGGACTTACCAATCCAAACAATATACTTACAATGTATTTGCCTATATCCCCTACAATAGCTGGCATTGTATGGCTTTGCCTAATGATTGTAACCTTATGGTGGTTCGTTAAAAAACCAACAAGGGTTTAATTTTTTTCAATTGCATCTACTCCCGGAAGACTTCCACTTTCAATGTATTCGAGCAATGCACCTCCTCCTGTGGAAACATAACTTACCTGCTCAGCAAAATGGTATTTGTTGATGGCAGCAACTGAATCTCCTCCTCCAATTAAAGAATAAGCTCCAAGTTTGGTTGCCGCTACAATTGCCTCAGCCATTGCTTTTGTTCCATGTTCAAAATTACTCATTTCAAATACTCCCATGGGGCCATTCCATAAAATCGTTTTCGAATTTTTGATAACATCCGCATAAATTTTTTCGGTTGCAGGTCCAATATCTAAACCCATCCAACCATCAGGAATTGTGTTGATATCCACAGTTTGTTTGTTTGCCTCGTTAGCAAAAGCATCACCCACAATGGTATCAACAGGGATATAAAGATTTACACCTTTTGCTTTCGCATCCTTCACTATTTTAAGTGCGATATCAAGTTTATCCTCTTCCACCAACGAACTTCCCACCTTGCCGCCTTGTGCTTTAATAAAGGTATATGCCATTCCTCCTCCAATGATAAGGTTGTTGATTTTATCTAAAAGGTTTTCAATGATTAGTATTTTCCCGGAAACCTTGGCTCCTCCCATAACAGCAGTAACAGGCTTTTCGGAGTTGTTGAGCACTTTATTGATATTCGCCACTTCGTTGGCCATCACATATCCAAACACTTTATCATTAGGAAAGAACCTTGCGATTATTGTAGTAGAGGCATGTGCACGGTGAGCTGTACCAAAAGCATCATTAACATAAACATCACCATGTGATGCTAGTTCCTGAGCGAACGATTCGGTGCCCGCGGTTTCTTGTTTATGAAAACGTAAATTTTCGAGCAAAAGAACTTCGCCCATTTGCAATGCTGCTGCTGCCGAAGTTGCAGGTTGTCCTATACAATCGGTTGCAAACTTTATTGGTTTACCAAGCAAATTACCGAGATGAGACACAATATGTTTCAACGAATATTTTTCTTCGAAAACATCTTTCGGTCGACCTAAGTGCGACATTAAAATAACGGCCCCTCCATCGTTCAATATTTTATTGATGGTAGGCAATGCTGCACGCATACGTGTGTCGTCAGTAATTGCAAATTGTGCGTCAAGCGGAACATTAAAATCTACTCGAACGACTGCTTTTTTTCCTTTGAAATTATAGTTATCTACGGTTTTCATTACTATGTTATTTAATTGTTATTAAAATGAGGTTTGCAAAAGTAAGGTTTCTATTGAATTGAGAAAATGATTTTTGAAACTTGGATGAGTTGAATTTGAAGAATCCATTGAATGAATTACATCTTATTTACGAAAGAGAGCAATCAGTGATGAGGTGTTTGAGCTCAAACAAAGGGCTCCCTTTATTTCATCTCAAAATACTTCGAACTCGGCACTTTTTTTGTTTAGCTTCGTAATTAATTTGATACTTTTACAACTCTTTAATTAAATAATCATGAAAAAACTATTACTTATTTTGTTTTGCTCGGTTACAGCTTTTGTAAATGCGCAGTCGCTTACCCCTCAACAAACCAACAAAATCAATAAATTATTTAAACACAAAACCGAAATTTATTTCACGTTTCAGATTGCTGACAAAAGTGAGGTAACAGTTCTTACTAAAATCATTTCGATAGATAATGTGAAGAATGGCAAAGTATGGGCTTATGCCAATCGGAATGAGTTTGCCAAGTTTATTGTGCTTAACTATAAGTATAAAGTGCTCACTAACCCTAGTCAACTAAAAAAAGTAAAAACAAAAAATATCAGCTCGCTGCAGTCCGAAAAATCGGTAACGGCCTACCCTACTTATCAATCGTATGAAGCGCTGATGGCGCAATATGCCACTACTTACCCTTCGCTATGCAAACTAGTAGTGATTGGCACCTTGCCCAGTGGACACCGTTTGCTTGCACTTAAAATTTCTGACAATGTGAATATTCATGAGAACGAACCGGAGTTTCTATACACCTCAACCATACATGGTGACGAAACTGCAGGTTACATCGGGATGCTTGATTTAATTGACTATTTACTTACCAACTATGGAAGCAATGCTCGCGTAACTTCATTGGTAAACAATGTGGAAATTTGGATTAATCCATTGGCAAATCCAGATGGTTGTTATGCCGCTGGAAACAATACTGTGAACGGAGCTACACGTTACAATGCTAACAACATTGACATTAACAGAAATTACCCCGACCCACAAGCTGGTCAACACCCGGATGGGAATGCGTGGCAACCCGAAACAGTAGCTTTTATGGCGTTTGCGGATTCGTTGAACTTAACCATGTCGGCTAATTTTCATGGCGGTGCCGAAGTGGTGAACTACCCTTGGGATACCTGGCCTACTTTGCACGCTGATAATGATTGGTGGGTTAGAGAATCGCATCGATTTGCTGATACCTCGCAAGCCAATGCTCCAGCAGGATATTTGACTTCGGTAAATGCGAACGGAATCACTGACGGATTTGCATGGTATCAGATTACAGGCGGTCGTCAGGATTATATGAACTTTTACAAACAATGCAGAGAATGCACCATTGAGTTGTCGGATATAAAATTGATTGACCCAACCGACTTTTCTACTAAATGGAACGCAAACTACCGTTCGTACCTCAATTATATTGAAGAAAGTTTGAATGGAATAAGAGGTGTGATTACGGATGCATGTACCAATCAACCCATTCGAGCAAAGGTATTTATTACTGGGCACGATTTTGATAGTTCACATGTGTATTCATCACCCTTGGTTGGCGACTATCACCGCCACATCTATCAAGGAACTTATAATGTTACCTACTCGGCACCAGGGTATGTGTCGCAAACCATTAATGGTGTGAATGTGGTTGATGGCAGCGCTACCATTGTCGACATCGTTCTGAGCCCAGCTCCTCCTGTTTCTGACTTTGCAATCACATCCATGGACAATTGCAGCGGAGTGGTGAACTTTAACGATTTGAGTGGAAGTGCTGTTTCGTGGCATTGGCTTTTTGGCGATGGAAGTACTTCTACATCGCAAAACCCTTCGCACGTTTATACTAGTAATGGAACTTTTAATGTAAGCTTGGTAGTGACCAATTGTGCTGGCAACGATTCTATTTTCAAAAGCAATTACATTACCATCACAGCACCTGATATGCCTATTGCTCATGGCGACTCGTCATTAACTTGTTTGCCCGAATCGCTTACGCTTACAGCAACAGCTTCGGGGGTACTCAATTGGTACATAGCACCTACTGGAGGAACAAGCGTTGGTACAGGTGCTAGCTTTACCACACCGGTGCTTAGCAACACCACAACTTATTATGTAGAAAACGAAGTGGCAGGTGCCTCACAGTATGTGGGTGCATTGAACACTTCGATGGGTAATGGAGGATATTTCACAGCGGCTACCTATCATTATCTTAGCTTTAATGCAACCATTGGATTTAAATTAATTTCGGTGTGGGTACAAGCCAATACTGCAGGAAACAGAACCATAGAATTACGAACAAGCACAGGAACGGTGTTGCAATCGGCAACCGTGAATATACCTTCAGGGCAAAGTAGGATTACACTTAACTTCAATGTACCTGCTGGAACAGGATTGCAACTTGGCACTGCAGGTGGCACTACCAACAACTTGTATCGTAATTCGGCTGGGGGAAATTATCCTTACTCAATAGCTGGCTTGGTTTCTATTATTGGAAACTCAGCCAACAATCCTGCTTATTATTATTATTTTTACGATTGGGAAGTGGCGCAATTTTGCGCGAGCAACCGTGTAGCAGCTGTTGCTATTATCAACCCAACTACACCTGTTGGTGCTTTGATTAGTTCAAATGATACCGCCATTTGTCAAGGTGCTACTGCGGTATTCAATGCTAGTATTTCTAATGGAGGCTCTGCTCCTTCGTATCAATGGCAAGTGAATGGAATCAATACAGGTGCTAACAACGCTTTGTTTTCGAGCTCTAGTCTTAACACAGGTGATGTGGTAACTTGTATCGAAACTTCATCAAACACGTGCGCTACTGCCAATCCTGCTAATTCTAATTCCATTTCGGTGTTGGTTCATGCTTTGCCACCTACTCCTGTCATCTCTCAAGCAGGATACGTGCTGAACTCTAACGCTGCTAGCGGAAATCAATGGTATGCCAACGGTACAGGATTGATTAACGGTGAAACCACTTCGGCTTATGCACCTGCTACTACCAATGGGTATTATGTAATAGTAACCGATGCCAATGGATGCCAGTCGGACACATCGAATGTCATTCAATTTCTGAGTAGCGGCATTGCTTCGTTGGACGAAAACATGAGTGTAAAAATGTATCCTAACCCTTGCAACGAAGACCTTTTTCTAGACGTATCGAACACCAATAGCGATTTGAGTATTTCTATTTTCAATGTATTGGGCAAACAAGTGTATGCCGAAAACACAAGAGCTAGCCAAGTGAAAATAAACTGTACAAGTTTTGCAAATGGAATTTATTTTATCACACTAAAACAAAACGATAAAACTCATACTGAAAAGTTTATTGTAAGAAAAAGATAAGAAGTTCGTTCGATTGCTTTAGCGAACGAAATTCACTAATGCATCATTCTATCAGTATACTAATATAAAGAAAGCCGCTAAGCAATTATACTTAGCGGCTTTTTTTATTGGCATACTACTTCTTTAAAAATTGGTTTCGTCTCCCATTGCCTAAGGAAGTGTTAAGACATGCTTTAAGCACATTCTTTAATTTTTTTGAGTTCTATTTATTATCTGAAAACATTTCGTAATTTTGTTTTAAAATAAATAAAATCAACCATGACAAGTCTCACTTTAAAAAACAATATCTACAAGGCATTGGAAAATATTGATGACCCTAAGTTTTTAAAAGCTGTTTATGAAATTGTTTCCTCAAAAGCAGAGAGCAACGATTTTTATGAACTTACCGAAGAGCAAAAAGGAATTTTGGATGAACGAGATTTAGAATATAAACAAGGGAAAGGAAAATATTATTCGTGGGAAGAAGCAAAAAAAGTAATTCGCAATAAAAAAAATGTCGCGTAAAATTATTTTCAGCGATAAAGCAATAGCTGAAATGAAGGTTGCCTATTGGTGGTATGAGGATGCCAAAACAGGGTTAGGCGATTTGTTTCTGAAGAAAATTGATGCTTACATTGACATTATTAAAGACAACCCTGAGTCATTTCAATTGGTGTATAAAAAGTTCAGGCAAGTACCCGTAAAAAATTTTCCTTTTGTTATGCTTTATAAAGTCTATCCTACAGAAGTGGTTATACATAGTATTTTTCACACTAGCCGAAATCCTAAAAAGAAATTGAGAAAATAAAAAAAAACACCGAACGATATGTTCGGAGTTTTTTTTGTTTTATGTTTTAAGTGCTAGATGTGGTGGTGAGGACA
>CAIWDF010000093.1 GCA_903911435.1 uncultured Bacteroidota bacterium | reverse complement strand
ATTCTATTATTACTCAAATACAAGTATCATATGTTTTCGTTAATCAAGAAACCATTGGTCAACTTGTCATAACCTTTCTTATAGTCTTTATCGAGTGCTGGTACATTATTTCCAATCACTTCTATTCTAATCTTATGTTGAATAAATCCGAACCCCATGTTAACCACAATTCCTGAATTTGGATTAGGTTTCTTAAAATGAAACATACCTCCAAGAGTCCCGGAGACAGTAAACCCCCTTTCATAGGTTTTTATGTTCGCAAACTGTCCTTCTCTGTCAATTATATTACCTTCGGGAGTGGCGATACTGGTAAACATTTTTTCGTTTATCTGATTACCAAAAAAGTAACCACCATTCAAACCCAACATAATGTATGGAATTGTTTTGAAATCGACATTAAGCTGAATAGAAGAATTGTTACCGAAACGATTAGCCATATCTCCTCCCGGCATTTGATAACCATATGAAAGACTAACCAAGGGTGTGTAGATGGAAGAATCCTTAACACTTACCTGAGAATTTCCATAAACTGAGAAAAAAAGGAAAACAAAAAATATGTGCTTTTTCATAGTTTTAAAAGTGCGCCAAAAGTACTATTTTATTAGGAAAACAACATTAAAAAATTGGAATATAAGAATTGATATTTTTATTACCTTTGCGAACCTAAAATAAAAAGTATGGAAAAAATAGTAAAAAAAATACAAATGGTTGACTTAAAAAGTCAATATGAAAAAATAAAAACACAAGTTGACACAGCAATTCAAAATGTAATCGATAATACTGCATTTATAAATGGGCCTGAAGTAAAAGAATTCCAAAAAGAATTAGAAATTTATCTTCATGTAAAACATGTGATACCGTGTGCAAATGGTACAGATGCGCTTCAAATTGCAATGATGGCTCTTGATTTGAAGCCAGGTGATGAAGTTATTACAGCAGATTTTACATATGTGGCAACAGCAGAAGTTATAGGTTTGCTAGGTTTAAAGCCTGTACTGGTTGATGTGATTCCAAACACTTTTGACATTGACGTAAGCGCCATAGAAAAAGCGATTACCCCTAAAACAAAAGCCATTGTTCCTGTTCACCTTTTTGGACAATGTGCGAATATGGAATCAATTATGGCTTTGGCTAAGAAGCACAATCTTTTCGTGATTGAAGACACAGCGCAAGCAATTGGTGCGGATTATATTTATTCAGATGGTACAAAACAGAAAGCAGGGACCATTGGAACAATAGGGTGTACTTCTTTTTTTCCTTCAAAAAACTTAGGTTGTTATGGTGATGGCGGAGCTATTTTTACTAATGATGATGCATTAGCAAGCAAACTTCGAATAGTTGCGAATCATGGTCAAACAGCTCAATATATCCATGATTTGATTGGTGTTAATTCTCGTTTGGATAGTATTCAAGCAGCAATTCTAAGAATTAAATTACGTGAATTAGACGCATATTGTTTAGCAAGAAATACTGCGGCAAAATACTATGATGCAGCATTCGCAAATCATCCTAAACTAAAAACTCCTGAACGATCAATCTATTCAAATCACGTGTTTCATCAATACACATTACAATTAAATGGTGTTGATAGAAATGCTCTTCGTGAATTTCTTGCATCCAAAGAAATCCCTGCAATGATCTATTACCCGATACCTTTGCATTTACAAAAAGCTTATTTAGATACTCGCTACAAACAGGGTGATTTTCCCGTTACTGAAAAGCTATGTTCGACAGTAGTATCTCTGCCAATGCACACTGAACTTGAAACTGAAACATTAAAACAAATAGCAGATTCTGTTTTAGAATTTGTAAACAAATAATCGCAAACTAAAAACATGAATATTGCAGTTGTAGGAACAGGGTATGTTGGATTGGTTACTGGTACTTGTCTGGCTGAAACAGGTAACCATGTAATTTGTGTTGACATAAACAAACAAAAAGTAAAGATGATGCAAGCTGGTGAGGTACCAATTTACGAACCTCATTTGGACGTTCTTTTTGAAAGGAACATAAAGCAAGGTCGTTTGAGTTTTACAACCAACCTCGAAGAGGCCATCGAAAGTGCAAAAATCATCTTTCTTGCATTACCAACTCCTCCAGGTGAAGATGGTTCAGCAGATTTGAGTTATATCTTAGGTGTAGCAAACGACTTAGGCAAAATTATTAAAGACTATAAAGTCATCGTTGACAAAAGCACTGTCCCAGTCGGCACTGCCGATAAAGTGAGAGAAGCTATTGCGAAAAATGCAAAAGTAGAATTCGATGTAGTTTCTAATCCTGAGTTTTTAAGAGAGGGATTTGCTGTAGATGATTTTATGAAACCTGACAGAGTTGTAATTGGAGCAAGTTCGGAAAGAGCTCGTAAAAGAATGGAAGAACTTTATAAACCTTATGTTCGTCAAGGCAACCCAATTTTGTTCATGGATGAGAAATCTGCTGAGCTTACTAAATATGCAGCAAATGCTTTCCTTGCAACAAAAATCACATTCATGAATGAAATTGCGAATTTATGTGAGAAGTTAGGTGCAGATGTAGATTCTGTTAGAATTGGTATCGGAAGTGATGCTCGCATTGGCAAACGTTTTCTATTCCCAGGAATAGGATATGGAGGCAGTTGTTTTCCGAAAGATGTTCAAGCATTGGCTAAATCAGCAGCTGAAGTGAATTACAATTTCAAAATTTTGGATTCAGTGATGGATATAAACGAAAAGCAAAAAACTATTATCGTTCCTAAAATAAAAGATTTCTTTAAAGGGAATTTAGCAGGCAAAAAAATAGCAATATGGGGATTAGCATTTAAACCAGACACAGATGATATTCGTGAAGCCCCTGCATTATACATTATTGATGAATTGCTAAAAACAGGGGTTACTATTTCGGCATACGACCCAGAAGCAATGAAGAACGTTCGCAATATATTAGGTGATAAAATAACCTATGCAAATGATGAGTATGAAGCCTTGCAGAACGCTGATGCCTTATTAATTGCCACTGAATGGAGTTTGTTCCGCACCCCAGACTTTGAAAAGGTATCTTCGTTGTTGAAAACGAAAACAATTTTTGATGGTCGAAATTTATATGGTATCGACCAAATGAAAGAACTTGGATATTATTATTCTTCAATCGGTAGAGAAACGGTAAAATAATATGAAAAGAGTATTAATAACAGGAGCTGCAGGCTTTTTGGGTTCTCATCTTTGTGATAAATTTATCAGGGAAGGATACCATGTAATGGCCATGGATAACCTTATCACAGGAGATCTTAAAAATATTAGTCATTTAATGAATCTTGAACATTTTGAATTTTATCATCATGATGTTTCAAAATTTGTTCACATTCCTGGGGAAGTTGACTACATACTTCACTTTGCTTCTCCTGCTTCACCAATTGATTATTTGAAAATTCCAATACAAACTTTAAAAGTTAGTTCTCTCGGCACCCACAACTTACTGGGATTAGCGAGAGTTAAGAAATCAAGAATACTAGTAGCATCTACTTCAGAAGTTTATGGAGATCCTCTTGTTCATCCTCAAACAGAAGAATACTGGGGAAATGTAAATCCTGTTGGACCACGTGGAGTATACGATGAAGCAAAACGTTTTATGGAAGCAATGACCATGGCCTACCATACTTATCATCAGGTTGAAACACGAATCATACGTATTTTTAATACTTACGGCCCTAGAATGCGACTGAATGATGGACGTGTATTGCCTGCATTTATTGGACAAGCCTTGAGAGGAGAAGATTTAACCATGTTTGGGGATGGTTCTCAAACGAGATCATTTTGTTATGTTGATGATTTGGTTGAAGGCATATACAAACTTTTAATGAGTGATTATGTTCAACCTATGAACATAGGTAATCCGAGTGAGATAACCATAAAGGAATTTGGTGAAGAAATAATTAAACTTACAGGAACATCACAAAAACTAATTTCCAAACCATTACCACAAGACGATCCTAAACAACGCAAACCTGATATATCAAAAGCGAGGGCAATACTTGGTTGGGAACCAAAAGTGGAAAGAACAGAAGGTTTGAAAAAGACTTACGAATACTTTCAATCACTTTCAAAAGAAGAATTAAACAAAACCGAACATCGTCAATTTTAATTATGGAGAAAGAGTATTATTCGCACGAAACTGCGATAATTGATAATGGTTGTAAAATTGGTAAGGGTACCAAAATCTGGCATTTTTCACATATAATGTCTAACTGTGTTCTTGGAGAAAATTGCAATATCGGGCAGAACGTAGTAGTGTCACCAGATGTAATTTTAGGTCGAAATGTTAAGGTTCAAAATAATGTTTCTATCTATACTGGGGTAACTTGCGATGATGATGTTTTTTTAGGTCCATCGATGGTTTTCACAAATGTAATTAACCCTAGAAGTGCTATCAACAGAAAAAACGAATATGCGAAAACTCATGTTGGTAAAGGTGCATCTATCGGAGCAAATGCAACTATTGTTTGTGGTCACGATATTGGTGAATACGCTTTTATTGGAGCCGGAGCTGTTGTTACAAAAAATGTTCAAGCATATTCGTTATGGGTAGGAAATCCTGCGAAACAAATTGGCTGGATTAGTGAATATGGGCATGGCCTGAATTTTGATAAAGAAGGATCTGCGATTTGCAAAGAAACTAATGAGATCTACAAATTAACAAAAGGTGTTGTTTCAAAATTTCATATTTAAATTCATGATAATTTTTTTTCGAATCGTAAAAAACACAAAATGGATAATTCAAAAATTAAATTCGCTATCGTTGGACAAGGGCATATCGGTAAACGGCATGCAGAAATGATTCGAAGAAATGAGGAAGCTAGTCTAGTTGCTGTATGCGACATAATGCCAAAAGATTCGCTTGGTATATCCGATATTGCCGAGAAATTTTATTCGTCTTTAGAGGATATGATTTTAAATCATCCTGAGGTGGAAGTTCTTTCAATTTGTACTCCGAATGGGTTACATGCCAAACATTCAATTACTGCACTCGAGGCAGGCAAAAATATTGTATGCGAAAAACCAATGGCGCTTACTAAAGCAGATTGTGAAAACATGTTGTTTAAAGCACTTCAAAACCGCAAAACGGTTTTTTGTGTAATGCAAAATAGATACTCCCCACCTTCTGTTTGGTTGAAAAAAATAATAGAAGGAAAAATACTCGGGAAAGTATTCATGGTTCAACTAAACTGCTATTGGAATAGAGATGAACGTTACTACAAAAAAGGTGGTTGGAAAGGAACTCAGGATTTGGATGGAGGTACCTTATTCACTCAATTTTCTCACTTCATCGATATCATGTATTGGCTCTTTGGCGATATAAAAAACATCACAGCAAGATTTACTGACTTTAACCATTCTAGTCTTACTGAATTTGAGGATAGTGGTTTTGTGAACTTCGACTTTAATAATGGAGGTATGGGCTGCATTAACTATTCAACAGCAGTAAGTGACAAAAATCTTGAAAGTAGCATCACTATTATTGGATCGAAAGGCAGTGTGAAAGTTGGTGGTCAATACATGGATAAGGTTGAATATTGCAACATTGAAAACTATACACTTCCTGAACTTGGCCCCACCAACGAAGCCAATGACTATGGCAGCTACAAAGGTTCGGCAAATAATCACCCTCAAATTTTCGCGAATGTAATTGATACTTTAAAAGGTAGAACAACGATAACAACAAATGCCATGGAAGGCCTTAAAGTTGTTGATATTATTGAACGAATTTACTCCATAAGAAAAGAGAATAGGAAATCATGATAAAGAAAATACTTAACAAAGAAGCTAAAATTGCATTGATTGGGCTTGGATATGTTGGATTACCTATTGCTTTAGCTTTTGCAAAAAAAGTAAAAGTAATAGGCTTCGATATTAATGAAGAAAGGGTGAAGATGATGCAAAACAAACTCGACCCTTCACAAGAATTAGATTCGAAAGAATTTGAAGGTTGTGATATCGAATTCACCACATCAATAGATGTATTAAGACAAGCCAACTTTTTTATTGTAGCTGTGCCTACCCCTATTGACGAGCATAATCTTCCTGATTTGAAACCCTTGCTAGGGGCTTCTCGCTCAGTCGGGAAAGCTTTAAAAAAAGGGGATTACGTAGTTTACGAATCTACGGTTTATCCTGGGTGTACAGAAGAAGACTGCATTCCTGTATTAGAGGCTGAATCGGGTTTGAAATTTAAAACTGATTTCAAAGTTGGATATTCACCTGAGCGAATTAATCCAGGTGACAAAGAACATACAATCACTAAAATCTTAAAAGTGGTGTCTGGTTGTGATGAGGAATCATTAGACGTGATTGCTGAAACCTATAAAATTATTGTAGAACCCGGTGTGCACAAAGCTCCTTCGATAAAAGTGGCTGAAGCTGCTAAAATAATTGAAAACACACAAAGAGATGTGAACATATCTTTAATGAATGAGTTATCCATTATTTTCAGTAGAATAGGCATCAACACCTTCGATGTACTTGAAGCAGCTGGTACAAAATGGAATTTTTTAAAGTTTTCTCCTGGTTTAGTTGGTGGGCACTGCATCGGTGTTGACCCTTACTATTTGACCTATAAGGCAGAAGCTTTGGGTTATCATTCACGAGTTATCAATTCTGGACGATATGTAAACGACTCAATGGGATTCTATGTTGCCAAACAAACAGTGAAGAACATCATTGCTGCAAAAAAGAACATTTCTCAATCAAGAGTATTGGTGATGGGTGCTACATTTAAAGAAAATGTAAGTGATATTCGAAATTCGAAAGTAGCCGATGTAATTAAAGAATTTGAATCATTTGGAGTAAAAGTGGACTTGGTTGACCCTTACGCTTCTTCTGATGAACTAAAGCACGAATATGGATTTGGATTGGTTGAAAAACCAGGAACAGGATATGATGCTGTGGTTGTTTGTGTCAATCATAAAGAATATCTTGATTTGAATGAAGATTATTACAAAACACTCCTGTCTGATGGAGGAATTGTTGTGGATGTGAAAGGAATCTTAAGAGGGAAAATCAAAAATTTGACCTACTGGAGTCTTTAATAATAAACAGGTTTTAATTTTATAAGTAAATTTTGATGGAGAAAATTTTAATTACTGGAGGAGCTGGTTTTATTGGCTCACACGTTGTCAGATTATTTGTTACTAAATATCCCAATTACCATATTTTTAATCTTGATAAATTAACTTATGCTGGGAATCTTGCCAACCTAAAGGATATTGAAGATAAATCGAATTACACTTTTGTAAAAGGTGATATTGTTGATGCAGCTTTCATTAGCGACCTTTTTGCTAAACACGATTTTATTAAAGTAATTCACTTAGCTGCCGAAAGCCATGTAGATAGAAGTATTTCGAATCCACTTGAATTTGTAATGACCAATGTTATTGGCACCGTTAATTTATTAAACGCTGCAAAGACGGCTTGGAAAAACCATTATGCTTCGCATCGCTTTTATCATGTATCTACTGATGAAGTGTATGGAACACTAGGCGAAACAGGCATGTTTACGGAAACTACAGCCTATGACCCACACAGCCCCTACTCTGCTTCTAAAGCTAGTTCTGATCATTTTGTTCGAGCTTATCACGATACCTATGGCTTAGATGTTGTTATTTCAAATTGTTCTAACAATTATGGAAGCTATCACTTTCCTGAAAAACTCATCCCGCTTTCTATTTATAATATTAAAAACAATAAGTCGATTCCTGTTTATGGAAAAGGCGAAAACATTCGTGACTGGTTATTTGTAGAAGATCATGCTAGAGCAATTGATTTAATTCTTCATCAAGCAAAAACGGGAACTACTTACAATATTGGAGGACATAACGAATGGACAAATATCGATTTGATACGTTTGTTATGTAATATCATGGACAGAAAATTAAATCGTGAATCAGGTGCTTCGGCAAAACTGATTACGTTTGTTAAAGACCGTGCTGGTCATGATTTACGTTATGCGATTGACTCTTCAAAGCTTCAAAAAGAGCTAGGCTGGACACCTTCATTACAATTTGAGGAAGGTCTTGAAAGAACAGTGGATTGGTACCTTACGAATGAAGAATGGCTAAACAACGTGACCTCGGGAAGTTATAAAACCTACTACGAAGAACAGTATGTAAAAAGATAATTAATTGGATGTTGATTGAAGCAAAACAAAAAATTGCCCCTTCAAACGTTCACAATTTTCAAAAACAATAAACAATGTATACCAATCCTTTTCATTCGATAAATATTTCTGACAAAACCTTTTTGGTGACTGGTGGTGCAGGTTTTATTGGTTCCAATATTGTTGAATATCTTTTTCTTCATCATGCCAAAAAAGTAATTGTACTTGATAATTTATCAACTGGATTTATTGAAAACCTTCAACCGTTTCTTTCGCGTGCTGATTTCAATTTTATTAATGGCGATATTTGCAATATAGATGATTGCAACAAGGCTTGCCAAGGAGTTGATTATGTATTTCATCAAGCGGCATTGGGCTCAGTACCACGATCAATTAAGAACCCAATTGCTACCCACAATGTAAACGCAACTGGGTTTCTGAACGTGTTGTTGGCCGCGCGAGATGCAAATGTAAAACGTGTAGTATATGCAAGTTCCTCATCGGTTTATGGCGATAGTAAGATACTTCCAAAAGTGGAACATCAATTAGGTAAACAACTTTCACCCTATGCTGTTTCGAAAATGACGAATGAATTGTATGGGGAAATATTTGCGAAGACGTATTCCATGGAAATTATCGGGCTACGTTATTTCAATATTTTCGGCCCTCGTCAAAATCCGCAAGGCGAATATGCTGCTGCAATTCCATTATTTATAAGTGCATTGCGACAGAATCAAGCACCAGCGTTAAATGGAGATGGTGAACAAACTCGTGATTTTACATTTGTAGCAAATGCTGTACAAGCCAATGTAAAAGCCATGTTTGCCGAAAACATCAACACAAAAGGTGATGTGTTCAACATAGCTGTTGGCGAACGCATATCGTTGAATCAATTGGTACAAGTTCTTAAAGAGCTTATTGGCACTACTGTTGAGCCAACCTATCGAGATGAGCGCCCAGGCGATATTCGCGATTCGCTTGCCGACATTACGAAAGCACAAACGATACTTAACTATCAACCACAAATAAAAATTAAAGAAGGATTGAAATACACTTTGGAGTGGTTCAAAAAAATATAAGATTGTTTGAACCCTCTTCTTTTGCCTCTATTACCAACTATTAACCACTCAAATCAAAACTATATTGGGACTATTTTCAAGATTTAAAAAGAAAAAACGACTGGAAATTCCTGTTGAATTATCAAGCATTGGTGTGGATATGCACTCGCATTTTATACCTGGAATTGATGATGGTGCCAAAACACTTGATGATAGTGTGGAAATGATAACCTCTATGCATGAATTGGGTTATCGAAAGGTAATTACCACTCCGCACATCATGAGTGATTATTATAAAAACTCTAACAAAACTATTTTGGATGGTTTAGCAACCTTAAAATCAAAACTTGCTGAAAACAATGTGCCTATTGAGGTAGATGCTTGCGCAGAGTATTACCTCGATTTTGATTTCGAACGAAAATTGAATGAAGAAAAAATGTTGACTTTTGGAAACAACCATATTCTGTTCGAAATTTCATACATGAATCCGCCTGATAATTTATTTCACGTAATATTTAAAATGCAGACGCTTGGCTATAAACCTATTTTGGCACATCCCGAGCGTTATAATTTTTGGCATACCGAATTCGATAAGTACGAAACCATGGTGGATAAAGGCGTTTTGCTGCAAATGAACATCAATTCATTATCAGGTTATTACTCGTTGGCAACAAAAAAAATAGCGGAAGAATTGATTGACAAAAACATGATTTCCTTTATTGGTACCGATTGTCATCATACTGGACATATCAAACTTTTGAAAGATGTAGTGTACGAACCGCATCTTAAAAAACTAATTGATAGCGGAAACTTGCTTAATCAAACACTCTAAATGAACATAAAAACAGGTGATAAGGTTCGATTTCTGAATGAAAAAAGAGAAGGAACTGTAACACGGATTATCAACAAAACTACGGTGAATGTAGTGATTGAAGATGATTTCGAAGTACCTGTTTTGATTTCGGAATTAGTGGTGATAAGCGACACTACCGATGATAAGCCTGTTGCTAGCTTAATACAACATGCGGTACCTAAAACAGAGAAAGTAGCCCAAACCATAAAAACTATTCAAGAAGGCATATACATTGCTTTTTCGCCAGAAAACGCAAATGATATTCAACGTTCGAACATGAATGTTTGGTTCATCAATCAAACGGCTTATAAAACGCTCTTCACCTTTTCGGTTTTCAAAAATCAAATGTACACTACGCTTGAAGCTGGCGAGATGAATGCTTTTAGCTCGGCATTGATTGATACCATGGAGAAAAACCAAATTGAACAACTATCAAACTTTAAATTGGATGTAGTTTTTTACGACACGAAAGCACATGCATCTCAACCACCGGTGAGTGAGCGAATAAAATTTAAAATTGTGAAATTGTACAAAGAAAACATTTTTGAAGAAAACGATTTTATTCCCGAAAAGGCTTATATCATTAATATTGCTCAACTCGACAGTGAATCGGACTTTGAAAAAAGCAAAATAAATCAAGAAGAATTATCGAAAGTATTGTTGCAAAACCGCACTAGTTCTACTGGCAATATACCATCAAAACCCCATGCCATCAACAATCCGGCACTTGAACTGGAGATAGACCTGCACATACACGAACTTGTGGATAGATACACTCATTTGAGCAATTACGAAATCATACAAATACAATTGAAACATTTTCAGAACGCGCTAGACAAGGCCATAAATGAGCGTTACCGAAAAATAATTGTGATACACGGAGTGGGCAAATTGAAGTTGAAACAAGAAGTGCTCAATCTGCTTGCTACTTATCCGAATGTGAAAGCTTATGATGCCTCATACGCTAAATATGGATTTGGCGCCACTGAGGTGCTTATAAAGCAATAATTACTGCCGTTTCAGTTCATACTACGATTTCATTGCAATTACTTCTTTGAGCAAAGCAATATTGTTTTTTAGTTTTTCATTTTCTTTTTCCAATTCAGCCACCCTTCCTGCAAGTTCATTACTTTTGAAAGGAGGAAGTTCGGCAGGCAAACTATCGGCAATGTCGCGAAAGAAATTGTATTTCAAAATCTGACAAATATCGTACAGCGTGCCTAGCGGTATAGTCGGTTTTTTGAAAAAATTGCAAATGGTTGAGGGTTTCATCCCTTGCATTCGAGCCCATCCAGACTGATATAGTCTATTTGTCTTTACATAAGTTCTCAACATTTGCCATACGTGTGGTGGTTTCAATCCAACAAATGCGGTTCTCTTTTTTGATAATCGCGCCATTGGTAATTTTATTAATGAGTTATGTTTTTCTGACCACAAATTTACTAAGAAAAGTAATATTATTATCTTTATTAAGTAATT
>CAIWDF010000092.1 GCA_903911435.1 uncultured Bacteroidota bacterium | reverse complement strand
TGTAAGAGGCAAAGGAGTTCATTTAGCAAAAAAAGGAGTTCATAAAGAAGTCAAAGGAGTTCATTTAGTAAAAAAAGGAGTTCAAAAAGCGTTGATGACTGTTCACAAAACGCAAAATTGTGAAATTCCTCTTTGCGCCTTTGTGTCTTTGTGGCAAAAACACCATTGCCTATAACAAAAAAAGAGGAACAACTTTCGTCATTCCTCTTTCTTTGGATTTGTGTTAACTCGTGTTTATTCAACAATAAGTTTTTTGCTAACCATTTGGCCTTCGATGTCCAAACTCACAAAATAAATACCGCTGCTTAGGTCTTTCACTTCTACCGTTAAAGTGCTAGTGGCTTTGAAGCTTTTAGCATTTATGGTTTTCACTACTTTGCCCAATACATTGGTGATGGTTGCCGATTCGATGGTTTTATCGGTATTCACAGTGATGCTCACTACATCTTGTGTAGGGTTAGGGAACATGGTGAATAGGTTACTCAATTCGCTTTCGCTGATGCCAGTATTGTTGAACACCGCTGAAGTAGCCGAACAACCGTTAGCGTTAGTAACCGTTACGGTATAGAATCCAGCACCTGTCATGGTATAGAACTGTGCAGTGGCACCCGATATAGGCGAACCATTTAAACTCCATTGGTTGCCAGTAGCTGCACTTGACGAAAGTATGTTACCACTTGGTGTAATGGTAGGTGTACTTGGCAATGCATTTACAGTGATGCTAGCAGCGTTAGAAGCGCTTGTACCACAAGTACCAACAGCAACAATAGAAATGCTTCCTGAGTTGGTTCCGGCTACTACTGTGATGCTATCGTTGGTTGAAGTACCAGTGAATCCAGCAGGAGTGGTCCATGTATAAGTGTTAGCATTAGCCACAGGAGCTACATAATAGGTATTGGTAGAACCAGCACAAACACTAGTAGGCCCAGAGATGGTTCCAGGAGTAGCAGGTGCGGTAGTGAAGATAATGGTAAGCAATTGAGCAGGACCTGCGCAAGTACCATTCATTCCATTTACCGAGATGATTCCTCCACCAGTACCAGTGGTTGCAGTGATGCTAGTAGAATTAGAACTACCTGACCAACCAGAAGGCAATGTCCAAACATAAGAAGTAGCACCCGAAACCGAAGCTATAGAATAGGTTTCGTTAGCACCCAAACATACGTTGGTATTACCAGTGATGGATGAAGGTTGAGCAGGAGGTACAGAAACAGACACTCCATAATTGGTTGCTGAACTTGTTCCACAACTGTTAGTAGCAGTTACACTTATTGTTCCTCCGGTAGTACCTACCGAAGCAGTGATAGAAGCAGTAGTAGAACTACCTGACCAACCTGAAGGCAATGTCCAAACGTATGAACTAGCACCAGCAACCGAAGCTGCGGTATACGTTTCGTTAGATCCCGAACATACGGTGGTAGAACCAGAGATGTTTGCAGGAGCTGTAGGTACTGTGTTTACAGTTACTGCTAATGTTTGAGCAGGACTGCTGCACAATGCATTGTTGGCAGTTACCGAAATGGTTCCTGAAGCGCCAGCAGTAGTAGATATAGATGTAGAGCTAGAAGAACCCAACCATCCTGAAGGTAGTGTCCAAGTGTACGAGGTAGCACCTGATACTAAGGTGATGAAATATCCTTGAGTGGTACCAGCACATACACTAGTAGAACCAGCAATGGTTCCAGGAGTGTTCGGACTTTGGTTTACACCCACAGCAGTATTTTGTGCACTACTTGTTCCACAACCATTTTGAGCAGCTACGGTAACA
Source organism: uncultured Bacteroidota bacterium (assembly GCA_903911435.1). Taxonomy (GTDB): domain Bacteria; phylum Bacteroidota; class Bacteroidia; order 2-12-FULL-35-15; family 2-12-FULL-35-15; genus 2-12-FULL-35-15. The sequence goes on along the minus strand of CAIWDF010000092.1, from coordinate 25,662 downwards.
GTACCACCGGTAGTTCCTACGGTATAGGTTATCGAATTGGTGGTTGAAGTTCCACTCCATCCGCTAGGCAAATTCCAAATGTATGAAGTAGCATTAGCTACTGAGTTCACGGTAAAAGTTTGTGATGAAGAAGAACATACTGTTGAATTACCAATTATGCTTCCTGGTGTTGATGGAGCTGCTGCACTAGAAGTTACGTTCAAAGATTGTGCAGGACTTACTCCACAACTATTGGTAACCGTTACATAAATAGTTCCACTAGAAGCACCCGGTGTAGTAGTAATAGAAGGGGTAGTAGAAGTTCCACTCCATCCTGATGGTAAGGTCCAAGTATAGGTAGTAGCACCTGATACAGGGCCTATTGAATACACACCTGAGATACCAGCACATACCGAAGCATTACCATTAATAATAGTAGGTTGAGCTGGTGCTGAATTAACAACAACGTTAATCAATTGAGCAGAACTTGTTCCACAATCGTTGATAGCAACCACCGATACTATTCCACCTGTACTCGAAGGAATGGTAGTGATAGCGTTTGTTGTTGATGCACCTGCCCATCCACTAGGAACAGTCCATAAATAACTTGTTGCACCAGCTACAGCCGATACCGAATAGGTTTGAGTAATGCCTGAACATACTGAAGCATTTCCAGAAATACTTCCTGGTTGAGCAGGTGAAGTACCAAGGTTTACGTTCAATGTTTGAGCAGCACTTGTACCACAAGCATTAGTAGTAGTTACCGAAATAACTCCACCAGTATTACCTGCAGTAGTATTAATTGTATTTGTTGATGATGTTCCTGACCATCCAGAAGGTAAGTTCCAGTTATAAGTAGTTGCACCTGATACAGGATTTACAGAGTATGAACCCGCTTGACCCGGACAGAAAGTTACGTTTCCGGATATAGCTCCTGGCTGTGCAGGTGTAGGGCTAACAGTTACGTTGATTACTTGAGGTGTACTGTTTCCACAAGAGTTAGAAGCAGTAACGGTGATTGGACCACTAGTACCCGGAGTAGCTGAAATAAAGTTGAAAGACGAAGCACCTGTCCAGCCTGAAGGCATTGTCCAGATATAACCATTCGCATTAGCGCCAGAAACAGCAGTTACCGAGTAGGTTTGTGATGTACCTGCACATACGGTAGCATTACCTGAAATAGCAGTAGGTTGAGCAGGAACTTGATTAACCGTTACGTTAAAAGTTTGAGCAGTACCACTACCGCAAGCATTGTTAGCAGCCACAGTAATAGAACCACTGTTGGCTCCTACTGTTGACGAAATTGAAGTAGAAGTAGAACTTCCTGACCATCCTGAAGGTAAGGTCCAAGTGTACGATGTAGCACCCGATACCGCAGAGATGGAATACGTTTGATTAGATGTTTGACATACGGTAGCCGTTCCAGTGATAGCACCCGGTTGTGCAGGAGTAGCGGCTATGGTAACAGGGAAACTAGACGAAGAACTAGTACCACAACCATTGGTTGCAGTTACCGATATGGTTCCTCCTGAAGCTCCTGCTGTTGCACTGATGGAGTTAGTAGATGATGAACCCGACCAACCACCAGGTAGCGTCCATGTATAAGACGTTGCCCCTGATACTGCCGATACTGAATAGGTATTAGTAGAACCTTGACATACAGAAGCTGTTCCTGATACTGCACCTGGAGCATTTGGAGCACTGCATCCAAACACAGGCTCAATCATGATTTTAAAATCAGCTCCTGGAGATAGGTCGAACCAAGTTCCTGACCCAGTTGGCGCTTGACCAAAAAACACGCCACTGCGCACAGGGATTTCATCTTGATACGCAATCTCCATATTGAATGTATCCACTTGTGTTAACCCAACAAAGAAACCTCCATTTACACTCACCGCAGGGCTCACTGTAATTGGAGTAATACCGGCAATTGTAGTAAAATTAGATGATGTATATAAGATAGAACCTGGAGTTCCACCTGCTCCTGTAGCATCCCAAATTTTAAGATTGCAACTATGTCCTGCTGCAAAGTTATTTACATTTACACTTGAAATGGTAGTTGCTGAACTTGTATTAAATTTAGCAGCAATGTCACCTGTGTTTCCGTTAAATCCTACACCAGAAGTAGCGGTAGCGCCATAAGCATAATTATATGAACTGGTATTCACGGTTTGAGTTACCGCTATTGAATTGCCAGTAGCTATTGCATCAGCAGGAACAGAAACGGTTACGGTATTCGTTCCACTATTGTTTGAAGTATAACCAGCAAAAGTAACCACTGTGGATGCTCCAACCGCTAAACTCGAAATGGTTTGAGTATTTGTGAATGTGTTTGCACCTGTAACATTAAGGGTAACTACTTTATTTGTTAATGCTGCTGTACCAGTATTGGTAATGTTCGCACTTACTTGATGTGGATTTCCATAAGGACGAGCAATGGTTCCTAAGGTATACACATTCGATACAGTGGCATCACTGGTAGAGGTATTTGAAGTATACGAATAGGTATCTATTCCTATGTACCAAGAGTTAAGACCCGCACCTCCAGCGTTTGTAACATAATATCTAAAGGCAACACGACCAGAAGTTGGACCAGCAAGACCACTAATAGTGATTGTATAAAGTGTCCATGTAGTTGGGTATCCTGTGGTTATTAAGGTTGGATTAATATCTTGCAATAGGGTAGTGAAATCACCAACTGTTGCTGAAGTTGCTCCAACATTCATACTAGTTCCATTGGTACTCAAACGTACCTGTAATCGATCAGGATAAGTTCCTCCTAACATAGTACGTGTATAAAAAGTGATTACATCGCCATTGTTAAAAATTCGGTTAGGAGTAAATAACCAATTGCTAATGGTTCCTGCCACTGTTGTGGATGAGTCACTTTGATAATTACAAGCTACATAAGAACTATCAGAACCTGCTTGAGCTGGAAATGAAGTAGGCATACCTCTAAACCAACCAACTAAACCTGCATTATCACTATTGTTAGTTACCCACCAATCAGTAAGTGTTGTGAAATCTTCAAAATCTTGAGAAAACGACTGAGCATTCGCTTTAGGTGCAAAAGAAAGCAACATGATGAACATGCTCAAAATTGCAATTGTGCTTTTTCTGTTAAAGTAATTTTTTTTCATTGTGTAAAAGTTTTAGTTAATGATTATTTTTTCTGTGAATTGTTTTGTCTAATGGCTTCTTTTTTGTCAACAATTTTCGGATGTTCTGTTGCCATCGAGGCTGCTGGTTTAGCTTTGTGTTGTTGATTTTCATTAGAAGTACTTAGTTGCACCGCTGGCTTTACTTGATTGTTTGATTGTTTGCCACTTTCTGCATTCTGCGAAATGGCTACACTGCCAACCATCATCAGGCTAGCAAATGAAAGAATTAATTTGTTTTTTTTCATGACTTTTTTTGTTTTGTAATTATTATACTTATTTAATTAGAGACTTGAACAGAAGCACTCAACACCAAGAGGCATTGAAGAAATTCCACTGCAAGTTAGCCCACGAAAGTAAATTATTTTTCGATTCGCTGAATAATTTTAACAACTTAAATTATTAAAAAAGAACCAATTTTTTTCAAACAAAAAATCCCCCTTCTGAATGAAGGAGGATTTCTGTTTTTTATTATAATTAAGACTAATAAGCGCCTTTTGCTTTAATACCTAATTCCACATTTATAAGAGCGGTGATATATGCTCCTATTCTCATGGTTGTTTTGTATTGTGTGGTATTTCCCCAAACGGTTTCGAATGCTGCATTCATATAAGCATCGTGTTTGGTGTTTACCTCTTCTTCGCTCCAGTAGAATCCAGATTTATTCTGTACCCACTCGAAATAAGAAACCGTTACACCACCACCATTTGCCAAAATGTCTGGAACCACAATGATGTTCTTTTCATTCAAAATATGGTCAGCTTCAGGAGTAGTTGGGCCATTAGCTCCTTCTACTATCAATTTCGCTTTAATTTCTGATGCAATTTCTTCGGTAATTACATTTTGTAAAGCGGCAGGAACCAATACATCAACTTTTGAAGTTAATAAATCAGTATTATTAATTTCGGTACCACCTGTAAACCCTTTCAAGACACCTCCATTTTCTTTTGCATAACGCAAAGCTGCATTCACATCAATTCCTTTCTCATTCCAGAAAGTAGCAGTGTGATCACCTATTGCACAAACTTTCAATCCTTGTTCGGTCAATAAACGAGCAGTATGGGAACCCACATTACCAAACCCTTGAACCGCTGCGGTTACTTTTTTAGGATCCATGTTCATTTTTTTCAAAGCGGCAAGTGTAGCAACCATGATTCCACGTCCTGTAGCAGCATCTCTTCCAAGAGACCCTCCTAAACCAACTGGTTTTCCAGTAGTAACCCCAGGGAAATTTCCACGGTGAACTTTGTTAAATGCGTCAACTATCCAAGCCATTTCTCTTCCACTAGTTCCCATATCAGGAGCTGGAATATCTCTATCTGGACCAAACACATCAGCCATTGCAATGGTATATGCTTTTGTTAAACGTTCCAATTCGCCTAAACTCATCGTACGAGGCTCGCATTTTATTCCACCTTTTGCACCACCATATGGCAAACTTGCAACGGCACATTTAAATGTCATCCAAGCAGAAAGTGCTTTTACTTCGTCATCATTTACGTCCATTGCATAACGGATACCACCTTTTGACGGCCCTAACATGGTGGAGTGAACGGTACGAAACCCTTCAAACACTTGAACTTTTCCATTATCCATCATTACCGGTAAACTAACCTTTACCTGCTTCTGAGGATTTCTTAATACGTTTGCTATTTCTTCTGATAATCCATAAATTTTTGCAGCTACGTCTAAACGTGCTAAAACTGCTTCAAACATGCTGCTTTCGTGATGTTCTGCCTTTGGTGCCATTGTTTTTGTATTCATTTATTTAAGTTATTTTCTCTTTCTTTTTACCTACCCTTTTTTTTGGTGTGCGAATTTATATAAAAATATAATGTCCCCGTTCACAAAAATGATATTTCTGAGTTAAATCAGTTTTTAAAAAGGCAACCATTTGCAGGGATTTCCTAGAATTTTGTATTTGAAAATGCTCGATTTTATTTAAAATGTTTTTTTTGATGGATTGATGCAATAATGATTTCATAATTGTACCTTTGGATTTTAATTAAGGATTGATGGAATAACAAAACAATCTTATTTAAGCAGAAAATTAGCGAATTGAAAACACTCCATAAAATATCACTTATACTCATTCTCTTCCTCTGCTTTAAATCGGCTTTAGCTCAAGAAGAAACAGCACCTAAAAAAGATAGTGTAGATGCTCCTACTTTGCTTATCAATTCAGGAAATGTGAAATGCGATTCGGCCGAAGTTCATATAAAAAGAAAAGAGAAGAAAATAGCTGATAAACTTTATGCCGATGCATTGAAAGATTATAAAAAATCGCTAAAGCTAAATAAGGTTCAATTTGCTGCATACTTTCGCATAGGTGTTGTTCAAAACATAACAGGAAATTACAAGGATGCTATCGAGAATTTGAATCTCGCTATTAAAACAGATACCACACATAGCGAAGCTTACAGAGAAAAAGGAATTGCTGAGGTAGCTTTACAGAAGATGAGTGAAGCTAAAAGTGATTTCACTAAGGCCATTAGCCTCGATGTAAATGATGCCGCTTCTTACTATCAAAGAGGAATGTTGGCTGAACACGGAAGGGATAAACAACCTGCGTTTGAGGATTATGAATCGGCATTAGAAATAAAGCCTAATTATCCCGATGTTTTGTTTAGAAGAGGAATGCTACTTTACAATGTTAAACGAGACTATATTTTAGCTATTGCAGATTTTAATAAAGTCACCGAACTCGACCCTGAATACATGGAAGCGTATTTCTGGAAAGGTAAATCATATTTTAGTGGAGAAGATTACAAATCGACAGAACGAGAATTAACAACTTATTTACAAAAAGATTCGAGTAATGTTGATGCATTGATTATGCGTGGAGCAGCACGATTAAATAGCAACGACTATTCAAACGCTATTCGCGACTTTGATGATGCGATTAACCTTGACCCTAAAAACTACATTGCATTAACAAATCGAGGATTGGCAAAAGGGCAATCAAGAAACGTAGCAGGTGGATTGGAAGATTTGGATTTGGCGATAAAAATAAAATTCGATTATTCTCCGGCATACATTAATCGTGCATTGGTGAGATATATCAACAAGGATAGAAAGGGAGGCTGCTCTGATTTGCGCAAAGCTGACGGATTGAATAATGCCAAAGCATACGAATTAATACAAAAATATTGCGCAGAATTGAAAAAGTAATTTGATAAGAGTTTATCGAAACTTAATTGATGAACGATCGAACCTCCGTTTCATCTCGTTAATCATCTCCATAATTTCACCTCGTTCCTTCACCAGATATTCGACCGTTTCTCTATCTTTTCGAACCATTCTTAAAAGTCTCCATCTTCCAAAGATTTTTTTCATTGCGGGATAAAAATATAAAACGATATATCCCGAAGCGACAACCATACTTGCGTAAATACCTATAACACTCCAATTCCTTGAAATTAATCCCACCAAAACCAATTGGATAATAAAATAAAAAATCCAGAGAAACATTGTCATGTTCATATACAAAGAAGCTAAGAATTCTACATTCTTGGATTTTTTCAAAGCAACCCTTTTTGAAATAAAATAAGGTAGATAATTGGTGGCCATTCCAAACCAATACAAAGGAAGTCCGAAGAAGACGATTATGAATTCTAAAAGAAATATTTTCATATTCATTCTACTTATTGTATCCGGACTTAGAAGATGATCGCGCAATCCATTTTCACGCAACAAATTCAGATATGGAACCGCCTTTTCTCGCAAAGATGCTGTCAAATCGGATCTCAATTTCTCGGTTTGATTAATCATTTCTGTAATTTCTCTTGCAGCGGAATATTGCGATTTAAGATTGGTTGTTTTCCATTTTTTCTCTTTTAACAAATCATTCATATAAATTTGTTCCACGGCTGAAACTAACTCGTCATTTTCTTTATTGTCAATAATAATAAGTCTTTCGGCCATTTTCACTTCAAGAGCTTTTGTAAAATCGTTAATGGCTCGAACCTTATCTTTTCGATATTGCTCTTCATAATCTTTAATTGAAATCGCATCCCCACAATCAATAAAAAGTTTACTTCTAAATCGTTTTGCATCTGAATAATTCAAACCAATTGGCACCACCAAAACGTCCTTCTTGAAATCGAATGTTTCTTCAGTCTGAAATATGATTCTTGCCAAGCCTTTCTTCAGCGGCCTTAATCTTCTTTCTTGAATGCATATTCCTTCTGGGAACATCAGCAGTGTTTTATTGTCAGCCAAAAGAGTTCGGCAAATTTCAAAAGTCTTATCGTTCTTTTTTAATTCCGAATACCCTTCTTGGATGCGATACATCGGAAAAATATTCAACTTCCCTAATACCCATGCAGCCATAGGTTTTTTAAACACATCGCCTCTTGCAAAAAAACGCACCTCTTGTTTGGTAAGCATTGCCAAAACGACAGGGTCGATAAATGCATTTACATGATTAGGAGCCAAAACAATCGGCTTGCCTCTTGGTATCTTATCGAGTCCTTCGTATTCAAACTTATAAAAAACACGATAAAAAACATTGACTAAAAACTTTACAAAATAATACAGCACAACTTTAAATCTAATTTATCGATTGAATAAAATCCGTTCTCCTTTGGTTTCTTCATCAAAGATACCATTATGATAAACTAAATGCCCGTTAACGAGTGTATGGGTGATGGATGAATGAAAAGTAGTATCTTCGAGTGGCGACCATCCGCATTTATATAATAGATTTGATTTTTCTACCGTCCATGATTTATCAAGATCGACTAGCACTAAATCGGCAAAATAACCTTCACGAATATAACCTCTTCTGTCAATTTGAAAACAATCGGCTACAGCGTGTGCCATCTTTTCAGCAATCTTTACCAATTCAATTTCCCCTTGATGATGCAATTCCAACATTGCCACTAACGAATGCTGAACTAGTGGCCCTCCCGAAGGTGATTTAAAATAAGTTTGTTGCTTCTCCTCAAGTGTATGGGGCGCATGGTCGGTGGCAATAACATCAATTCTGTTTTCTAAAACTCCTTTTAACAATGCACTTCTGTCTTTGGGTGTTTTTACCGAAGGATTCCATTTAATCAATGAGCCTTTTGTTTTATAATCTTCATCACTAAACCAAAGGTGATGAATACAAACTTCAGCAGTGATTCGTTTTTCTTTTAATGGAATTGAATTATCAAACAACTCCAATTCTTTTTCTGTAGAAATATGCAATACATGCAATCGTGTATTGTATTTCTTTGCAAGCTCCACAGCAAGCGATGACGACTTAAAACAGGCTTCTTCGCTTCGTATCAATGGATGACATTCTACAGGAACATCTTCACCATACTTTTCTCTGTAAACTTGCATATTATCCTGAATGGTTGCTTCGTCTTCGCAATGGGTTGCGATTAACATTGTACATTTCGAGAATAGCCCTTCCAATGTTTCGCGTTTATCTACCAATAAATTTCCGGTAGAAGACCCCATAAACACTTTTACACCGCAAATATTCCTGGGATTTGTTTTCAAAACTTCTTCCAAATTATCGTTGGAAGCACCCATAAAAAAGGAATAATTTGCCAACGAAACTTGAGCCGCTCGTTTGTATTTATCTTCCAATAATTCCTGAGTAAAAACATTAGGAATGGTATTTGGCATTTCCATATACGAAGTTACACCTCCTGCCACAGCAGCCTTAGCTTCGGTATATATTTCACCCTTATGAGTAAGGCCGGGTTCGCGAAAATGAACTTGATCATCAATACATCCCGGAAATAAATATTGTCCATTTGCGTCAATTACTTTATCCGCATCAACAGTGATTGTAGTTCCAGAAACTTCTGAAATGATTTGATCTTCGATTAGTACATTACCTCTAAAAACTCTGTTTTCGTTTACAATGTTTGCGTTGGTGATTAGTATTTTCATGATAATAAAAAAGCCCTTTTATTAAAGAGCTTTCAATTGATTAATTTTCTTGAAACGCATTTGAAGTACTCCCCAAAAGGCTTCTTTAAATATTCCTTTACTCATTTTCGAAACACCTTCTACCCTATCTGTAAAGGTGATTGGCACTTCTTCTATTTTAAATCCTAATTTGTATGCTGTATACTTCATTTCTATTTGAAAAGCATAACCGACAAATTTTATTTCATCAAAGTTGATACTCTCAAGTACTTTACGCGTATAACATTTGAACCCAGCCGTGGTATCATGTATGCGTACACCTAAAACAATTCTTACATAAACTGATGCATAATACGACATCAATACCCTTCCACGTGGCCAGTTTTCTATTTTCCCATCAGCTACGTATCTCGAACCGATTGACATGTCGGCACCGTTTACACAGGCTTCTCTCAAACGAATTAAATCCTCAGGGTTATGCGAAAAATCGCAATCCATCTCAAATACGTATTCGTATTGGCGTTGAAGCGCCCATTTGAATCCATGTATATAAGCAGTTCCTAATCCGAGTTTGTCTTTACGCTCTTCCAGAAATAATCTTTCAGGAAACTCATTCATTAAAATTTTTACAATTGCTGCTGTTCCATCAGGAGACCCATCGTCTACAATAAGCAAATGAAATGGATGTGTCAACGAAAAAACTTTTCGAACCATGCGTTCGATGTTTTCTTTCTCATTGTAGGTTGGTATGATGACTATATTATCTGACACAATTTATTTTTGAAAAACGAAGGTAAAGGAATTTAATTCACGAATCATGATTTAACAAAATTTTAATACTCATCGCCTGAACTAAAGTGCTCCATTTTTTATCTCTTCCACCACCGATGGGTCTATTAAAGTTGAAATATCACCCAAATTACTTGTTTCTCCTTCAGCAATCTTACGCAATATTCTACGCATTATTTTTCCACTCCTTGTTTTAGGCAAACCATTCACCACTTGTATTTTATCTGGTTTGGCTATTGCTCCTATCATTTTGGTTACTTCCGCCAATATTTCCATTCGTAATGATTCGTGATTTTTATTGTGATTAGTACAAATCACGTAAGCATATATTCCTTGCCCTTTAATATCGTGTGGATAGGCCACTACAGCCGATTCAACAATATCGATGTGCATATTGATGGCGCTCTCCACTTCGGCAGTGCCAATCCTATGTCCACTTACATTCATGACATCGTCTACTCTTCCTGTTATTCTATAATATCCATCTTCATCTCGTTTACATCCATCACCTGTAAAATATAAATTGGGATAAGTAGCAAAATAATTTTGATAACATCTTTCGTGGTCGCCATAAGTAGTGCGCAACATCGATGGCCAAGGAAACTTGATACATAGATTCCCCTCTACTCCATTTCCTTCTATTTCGTTTCCTTTTTCATCTACTATCACTGGTTGAACCCCAGGCAACGGCAAGGTTGCAAAGCTTGGTTTTGTTTTGGTGATACCTGCTAAAGGTGAAATAAGCATTCCCCCTGTTTCGGTTTGCCACCAAGTATCCACTATCGGGCATTTTCCTTTGCCAATATTTTGGTTGTACCAATTCCAAGCTTCCTCGTTGATTGGCTCGCCCACGCTACCTAATACGCGCAACGAATTTAATTTATAAGGTTTTATAAAATGTTCGCCTGCCGACTCCAACGCACGTATGGCGGTAGGTGCTGTGTAGAAAATATTCACTTTGTATTTGTCAATTATTTTCCAAAACCTGCCTGCATCAGGGTAAGTAGGTATTCCTTCATACATCACCGAACTAGCACCTGCCAAAAGCGGTGCGTATACAATGTACGAATGCCCTGTAATCCAACCGATATCGGCTGTACACCAATACACTTCTTTGTCGCGATATTGAAACACATTTTGGAAAGTATAATGCGTATACACCATGTATCCTCCACACGTATGCACCACTCCTTTTGGTTTTCCGGTAGATCCGGAAGTATATAATATGAACAATAAATCTTCTGCATCCATTGGTTCTGCAGGGCAATCGGCATTTACCTTTTCCATTTCGTCTACCCAAAGCACATCTCTTCCTTCCAACATTTTTATAAAGGTGTCGGTGCGTTGCACCACTATCACCTTTTCTACGGCAGGGCATATTTCCAATGCTTCATCTACAATATCTTTAATAGGAATATCTTTTGCACCACGATAAGCACCATCGGTAGTAACTACTATTTTACAATCGCAATCTTGTATGCGACCCGAAAGCGCAGAAGCCGAAAACCCTCCAAAAACTACCGAATGCACTGCACCTATCCTTGCACAAGCAAGCAAAGCAATTGCAAGTTCTGGCACCATGGGCATGTAAATACATACACGGTCTCCTTTTTTAGCCCCATTATTCTTCAGAACATTGGCAAACTTGCACACCTGCTCTTGCAATTGCTGGTAAGTATGTTCCACTGCTTTTTCATCTGGACTGTTTGGCTCCCAATAATAAGCTATTTGATTGGCTCGCTCGGGCAGGTGCCTATCCAAGCAGTTTTCAGTGATGTTTAGTTTTCCGTTTACAAACCATTCTATCTTTGGTTCTTTAAAATTCCAATTCAAAACTTCGTCCCACTTTTTTTGCCACACAAACGTTTCGGCTTGTTCGGCCCAGAACAATTCGGGGTGTTCTACACTTCTTTTATATTCAGTTTTATATTCTTCGAACGAATTTATTTTGCTCATATTTTTGATTTAAGATTTCAAAGTTAGAAAAACTAATTTGTTTTTATCAAATACTTACCAGATAATTTAGTACAAACAAGTAATTTAGGGTTGAGAATTTGCAAATCGGGGAACAACTGTATTGTACAGTTTTTATAAAATGGATAATGAGAAGTCATAAATTATTCTTATTATTTCTGTAAAGTTTACAGCTGCCATTGCATATACCAACAACCTCGTGAAACATCTCTTTTTCTATAAAAAACAAGATAATCCACGGAAATTTGGGTGTATGTAATAGAATTATCCCAAATATCTACCAAAAGAAGAAAACCTTGAAGTAATTGCTTACTCCAAGGTTTCCGATTAATTTTCTTTTAGAATTTCTGAATCGTTATACAGTCATTATTTCTTTTTCTTTTATTTCGAGGTGTTTATCGCATTTCAAAACAAAAGCATCTACCAACAATTGCACCTTTGCTTCGCCTTCTTTCACCTCATCTTCTGGTGTGCCATTTTTCTGAAGTTTTTTCAATTCTTCGTTGGCTTCTTTACGTATGGTTCGCAAACTCACTTTTCCGTTCTCCACCTCCGATTTAGCTTTTTTCACCAAATCCTTTCTGCGTTCCTCGGTTAAGGCAGGCACTAATATTCGTATCAACACACCATCATTTTGCGGATTTAAACCCAAGTTGGCAGCCATTATTGCTTTTTCAATAGGAGTCAACATCGATTTTTCCCAGGGCTGTATCACCAATGTTCGGGCATCAGCCGTATTCACATTCGCCACCTGATTCAATGGAGTTCGCGTTCCGTAATAATCTACCGAAATACTTTCGAGCATGGTAGGACTAGCCTTGCCAGCACGTACTTTCACTAGTTCGGCCTCCAAATGCGAAACAGCTTTTTCCATTTGCTCTTTTGCATCATCTAATATAAATTGTATGTCTTCGTTCATTTTATTTACGTATTAAATACTATGTAATCTGTTTTAAGAATGCGGCACAAAGATAATTTTTTTTCCTATTATATACCATGTTCATCAAAAGCCAACCCTTCCAAGAGGTTGGCAAGACATCTACATCTCTACCAATGTTCCTACTTGTTCTCCCTGCATTAGTTTTTTCAAATTTCCTGTTTTGTTCATATCAAAAACAATGATTGGCAATTTATTTTCTTTACAAAGTGTAAAAGCCGTCATATCCATCACTTCTAGGCCCTTTGCATACACCTCATCAAATTTAATGGTTGTATATTTAGTTGCTGATTTGTCTTTTTCGGGATCGGCAGTATAAATTCCATCCACCCTAGTTCCCTTTAATACAACATTCGCTTCAATCTCCACAGCACGCAAAGTAGCAGCTGTATCGGTTGTGAAATAAGGGTTTCCTGTACCTGCGCCAAATATCACTACTCTTCCTTTTTCCAAATGCCTTACCGCTCTTCTACGTATAAATGCTTCGCAAATCTGTTCCATCTTTATTGCCGATTGCAGACGAGTTTCAACACCTACCTTTTCCAAAGCACTTTGCAGAGCCATCGAATTAATTACTGTAGCCAACATACCCATGTAATCGCCATGTACTCTGTCCATTCCTCCTTCTTCAGCTTGTATCCCCCTGAAAATATTACCACCACCAATCACCACTGCCACCTGCACACCCATTTCTGATATTTCTTTTATCTGTTCGGCATACTCGGCTATTCGAGTGTTATCAATTCCAAATTGTTTCGCGCCCATAAGCGATTCGCCACTAAGTTTCAGAAGAATTCTTTTGTATTTCATTGTATGTTTAAAGTTATTAAGTTTAAAATTGAGAAGTTTTTCGTATCAACATCTATTTCAAAAATCAAAACACGCTATGTGTGCAAAAAAAAGTCCCGAATAAATCGGGACTTTTAAAAATATTAATAAACTAACCTAAAGCGATTCGTTTGAAGCTTGTTACTGTCAAGCCTTTTTCCGAATCGTTCATGTATTGTGCTATAGTTTTCTTAGCATCTTTTATAAACTCTTGATTCAACAAAGTAGATTCTTTGTAGAACTTATTCAATTTACCCATTGCTATTTTCTCAAGCATTTCTTCTGCTTTACCTTCGGCACGTGCTTGTTCTTTACCTACCTCAATTTCTCTTTGAATAGTTTCAGCATCCACATCGCCTTTGTCAACAGCTACAGGAGCCATTGCAGCTACTTGCATGGCAACATCTTTTGCCACGTCAGCTTTTACTGTAGCCATGTTGAAACCAACGATATTAGCCAATCTGTTTCCTGGGTGATTGTAAGCAGTAACAAAAGCAGCTTCTACTACTTCATATTTGTTCAATTCAATTTTTTCGCCAATCACACCTGTTTGTTCAATCAATTTATCAGCAATGGTGATATTGTTATCATATGCCAATGCTTTTAGTTCATCTGCATTTTTAGGGTTCTTTGATATGGCTATTTCAAGAATGTTGTTCACAAACTTTCCGTAATCTTCATTTTTAGCCACAAAATCAGTTTCGCAATTCACAGCTAATACCACACCTCTTTTATTATCGGCAGTAGTTTTTGCCACTACCAATCCTTCTTTCGAATCACGGTCGCTACGGTTAGCAGCTACCTTTTGTCCTTTTTTACGCAATTCATCAATTGCTTTTTCAAAATCTCCGTCAGCCTCTGTTAATGCTTTTTTGCAGTCCATCATTCCTGCTCCGGTCATTTGTCTTAATTTATTTATCTCTGTTGCTGTAATTGCCATTTTATATTTTTATTAAATATGATATTAAAAAAAGTCCCGATTTTGTCGGGACGATTTTGATTATTTTTTTTGAGCTATTGTCCTTCTTTTTTTCGTTCCTGCAGGTGCAGCTTTTGCAGCAACATCTACATCTCCGTCTTCACCGTCCACATCCGAATGTTCAGAAGCTTTCACTCCTTCCTTTTCTTCAGCAGCAGTTTCTTTATCCACTTTACGTTCTGATAAGCCTTCTTCAATTGCTTTCACAATTAATGATGTTATAAGAGCGATTGATGTTGAAGCATCATCATTTGCAGGAATAGCGAAATCAACTAGATTTGGATCAGAGTTGGTATCAACGATAGCAAACGTTGGTATATTCAAACGTTTTGCTTCAGCCACTGCGATGTGTTCTTTGGAAATATCAACAATAAAAAGAGCTGCAGGCAAGCGTGTCAAATCAGCAATACTTCCTAAGTTGGTTTCAAGTTTAGCTCGAACACGAGAGATTTGCAATTTTTCCTTTTTCGAAATATTGTCAAATGTTCCATCAGTAGCCATTTTGTCAATAGTACTCATCTTACGAACTGCTTTACGAATAGTAGCAAAGTTGGTAAGCATACCACCTGGCCAACGTTCAGTAACATAAGGCATACCTACAGGTTTTACTAAATCTGCCACGATATCTTTACCTTGCTTTTTGGTAGCAACAAACAATATTTTTTTTCCTGATTTTGCAATTTGTTTCAAAGCATTCGCTGCTTCATCTATTTTCACAACCGTTTTGTTCAAGTCGATGATGTGAATTCCATTTTTTTCTGTAAAAATGTATGGAGCCATTGCAGGATTCCATTTTCTTTTCAAATGTCCGAAATGTGATCCGGCATCTAATAACTCATTAAAATTAGTTCTTGGCATTTATTATTTTTTAATATTAATTTATAGTTTATAAAATGATTAACGTTTACTGAATTGGAAACGCTTACGAGCTTTTTTCTGACCCGGTTTCTTACGTTCAACCATTTTCGGATTACGTGTCATCAAACCTTCTGCTCTCAAAGCCGGTTTAAGATTTCCATCCATTTCTACTAAAGCACGGGCAATTGCTAACCTAACAGCTTCTGCCTGACCTGTTACCCCGCCCCCCTTTACTGTTACTTTCGCATCATATTCACCTGTTGTTTTTGTAACACCAAATGCCTGATTGATTTTGTATTGTAAAGTGGATGTTGTGAAATACGATTTATAATCTTTATTATTGATTATAATTTCGCCTTTTCCTTTTTGCACATAAGCACGTGCTACAGCGGTTTTTCTTCTACCAAGAGTATTTACTACTTCCATTATTTATTTTATTGAATTGATTTTTATTTCTTTTGGTTGTTGAGCAGCATGAGGATGCTCTGCACCTGCATATATGTATACATTGCGTCTCAGTGCATCTCCCAATTTACTTTTTGGCAACATCCCACTCACTGCTTTTCTAAGCACTTCAGTTGGATTTTTAGCCAATAGCTCTTTTGGAGTTGCAAAACGTTGACCTCCTGGGTAACCAGTGTGACGAACGTATTCTTTATCGGTTAATTTTTTTCCAGTCAATTTTACTTTTTCTGCGTTTATAACGATAACATTATCGCCTGCATCTGCGTGAGGAGTAAAATTAGTTTTGTTTTTTCCTCTTAAAATAAAGGCTACCTCAGATGCTAAACGACCCAACACTTCGTTCTCAGCATCAATGATTACCCATCCTTTGTTTACAGTTTCTTTGCTTGCCGAAACTGTTTTGTAGCTTATTGCTTCCACTTTTTTTTGTATTAATTTATTTACTTTTTCAATTCCGATTTTTCAAAACGGGGTGCGAAGATAAACATCTTTTTATTCCTGACAAAATAAATAAACAAATAAATGTTGAAAACTCTTTTAAATCAATGTTTTTGAATTCGCAGGGAGAGAGGAACCGAAATTCGCTTATTAAGAGGCGAAACTTGTTGATATTGGATGTTTTACTTCAAATTTATGGAAATTCCTTCGAATTTTCTTTCCGATTTACCATCAGTTTCGATCACAATTACATTTTCTATCAATATTTTAGTTCCCTTTCGTTGAACACACCTTTTTATTAAGTCCAAAGATTCCTTCGACAATTTACTTCCTTCGTTTTTACTATCTACAAACATGCTATTCTCTTCAGCCTTTTCTCCAGGAATCATCGCACTCACAGAAAAAGACTTAATTTTTAGTTCTTTATAAGGCAATGTGACTTCATCGCACTTCAAAAGATCCTCATATTTAATAACATCATTGTTCTTTGTGGCACCACAAAACGCCACGTTAGGATTTGGGATTTGTTTGTTTTGGGCATTGGTAAAATTTGCACTTACAATTAGAAGTATCAAAATCGAAAAGATAGTTTTTTTCATTGCAACGGTATTTTTTGTTAATTAATAATTTTTCAAAGGTAAGAAATGTTTTCAAAACGAGGCAATTACGTCAAGTTTTTACACTACAAGCTTTGAGGGCTCCGCACACTTCGTCACTCCTTAATTACCGATTAATTCAAAGAGGAAGCTAAGAATCAAGTTTATCCTGAAAACATGGAAACGAAACAAAAAACACCGTTCCCTCTCCCGACTTGGTTGTATACCAAATTTTACCCTTCACATCGTCAAGAATGCTTTTTACAATTGCAAGGCCTAAACCCATTCCTCCTGTTTTGGTTGTAAAATTAGGAGAGAATATTTTACCTATCGCTGAATCTTCTATACCGGTTCCATTGTCGGTTATACTTATGATTATATGGTTGTCCTCCTTCTTTATCTCAACCTGAAGTAAACCCTGTCTTGATTCCGGAATTGCTTGTACTCCATTCCTTATAAGATTGTTAAACACCCTTAACAACTGATCCTTGTCGGCAAGTACGAAGTAATGCTCATTCTTATTAAAGATAAAATTGAACTGTACTTGTTGCATACCATTATATATATGTATACAATTAGTCAATATCTCTTTCACATCTATTTTCTCAAGATTTGTTTTTGGCATCTTTGCAAAATTCGAAAACTCGGTTGCAATGGATGAAAGTATGTCGATTTGTTCAATTATGGTTTTGGTGAGTCGCGCCATTTTTTCGTCCATATCAGGAGCATGATCGTTCCATGTATGCTGAAGGTGCTGAACGCTAAGTTTCATTGGGGTAAGCGGATTCTTAATTTCGTGAGCCACCTGCTTCGCCATTTCGCGCCACGCACTTTCTCTTTCTGACTGAGCAAGTAAATCGGCACTATTGGCAAGTTCTGAAATCATTCTATTATACTCCGTCACTAGGTTTCCTATCTCATCTTTCTCTTTCCATTCAATAGGCTCATTCGTTTTACCGAGCTTTATTTTACTCAACTTATCCTGAATCAACTTCAGTGGCTTTGTAACATAGTTGGAAATAAAAATAGCTGTAATTATTGACAACGCAAAAAGCAAAACATAGATATTAATAAGAGCCACTAGAAAACCTGAAATTTCCTTTTCGAGTTTACTCTGTTTTGAAAAATAGGGTAGATTGAGGTATGCTAATAATTTTCCATCTTTGTTTTTAAATGGAATATAAGCTGACAAATAATTTAATCTCCCTATTCGTTCGTCATGTACGAATTCTGTTTTACCCAATACCGCAATTTGTAAAAATGCCTCAGGGTTCATTTTTTTTGAAGTTAGCCCTTCCTCGAAAACTTGTGATCGTGATGAGGCGTACAAGTTGCCTTTTGCATCATACATACTAATATCAGTAAAAAACACAGAAGATGATTTCTTGAGAATAAACGAAACATAATCGGTGAGATTTTTATTTAAATTGTTTTCTCCAGCCAATTTGCTTTCAATATCTATCAACACCGAATGAATTTTTTCACTTATACTCTCTTGATTTTGTGTTTCGAATTGTTGTTTGATGTAATAAATCGTTCCTCCGCCAAACAAGGCAAGTGAAACCAATACAATGAGCACAAGCAAAAGTTGAATTCGATACTTAAAACTAAAATTATCGAATAAAGTGCCTAACGAAACCTGTCGAAGAAATAGAATAAACAATAAGAGTAAACAAAAGAATGCAAAGAGATATGAAAAGGTTGTCACTTTACCAATAAACCCTTCGAGGCGCTGACTCAATACAATCAACGTATTCGGATTGGGTTGATACAATAGATGATTATATCCATCTTTATCGACAAATCTAAATTCATCGTTCGCTGTTTCGAAATTTTTATTCGTTAGTCCATAAGAAAACTTACCGTACTGGTTGATGAGTTGACGATGATTGTATTTGGCATATGAATAATTTGTTAACTCTTCTGATAATCCAATATTTCTATCCAACAAAAGTTCGGGGAATCCTATTTCGTCAGAAATAAATTTGGCATCCAATTCGATGTATAACGTACCGAATTTCTGTTTGTTTTTAAAATTTCGAAAGAATGGAATTTTTGCCAGATAACTTATTTTACCTGATTCGTTGTTGATGAAATAAAAGTGTTCGCACGCGGTAAGTTTTCCTTTCCTAGTAATTAATTCGTCAAAATAAAAGTTATTATCAAAAAGCGAATTTTGAGCCTTAATAACAGGTAAGCACATACTATCAAAAAGAGCTACATGGACATCGTATTTTTCCCAAAAGCCACTAAAATATTGTTGTTTAATTCTCTTTTCGAATTCTGTCGGTTGCTTTTCTATTCGCGTAACAAATGATGTTAACACATGGTCCCTTTGAATTTCTGTTTCAATATCCTGAAAAAGCAACTCTGCCAATGGATCTTGTTCGGCCGAAAGTCGCTCCGCATAAATCTTACGCGCTTCCATTTCCTTTATTCCAGAGTGACGAATAAACACGTGAACCGAATAAAGTGAGAATATAAAAACAATCAAAATAATTCCAGAGAAAGAAAATTCATCTTGTTTCCTTTTAATAAGTATTATGGACAATAAAAGAACAAAAGGTAGACAAATAACTATTAAATCTAAAGAGCCTAGGAGTTGAGAAAAAAGAATATGAATGCCCGCAGTTATTAAAAACACTAACAATAGCTCCTTATTCTTTAATCGAATTTTTTTTAGAACAGCTAATAAATTGTCCGTAATTAAAAAATACACAAAGAGTAAAAGGCCAATAATAACAATGCCTACATAACTATAAGCATTTAGACTAAATAAATTATTAATACTAAAAACAATATTCGAATTCTTAATAAGTCCAATAAATATTTCTGTAATCAACCACGAAATTAAATTGTAAACAAGAAAAAGGAATATTGAAAAAGGCACTTTGTTAGTGCGTCTAATATATTTAACTAGAATGTCGAAACCGAATTGATTCAAAACAAAATAGGAAACATAAAAAAGAAGTAGCACATTAATAAGCAAATCACCAAGTGATGCTAACCAGATGGAACTAGCATTTGCAAATACTTTCGGGCTAAACAACTCAAAGCCATAAAAACTTTCAGGAATAGAATACTTAACAGAAATAAACCGGAGCAATCCTAAACTTATCACAAACAAAGCTACTGAATAGTTTTTCCCAATTCTGTTCGCAAGTGATTCACTCCCTCTTTTCAAAAATATCATTAATAATAAACAAGCAAGGATATTGAAAATCACACATACATATGCAATCGAAGAACTAAAGAAATTTGTTGGATTGAACTCCAAAGAGAACAAATAATCGCCTTGAGAATTTTTAATTACATTTTCTGAAGCCGGTTTATCAGTAATCAATTTTGTATCAGGAGGCAGATCAAAATCCGTTTGAAACTCATTCACCAAATACTTGTTCTGATAAGGATACACATTCTTGATAAGTATGAGTCCCACTATAGTCTTTGTTGTAGTCGCATTCGTATGTGGACGCATTACCTCAAACCAGCCATTGTGCAGTTTAGCCATTTTAGTGTCAAGACATACCTCCTTCACCCAATTTTCTACAGCTATCGAATTATCGCTCCAGAATTTAAGTGTATCATTCTCGTAAATCAACAAAGCCAAACCTTCTTGTTCGAGCAGCGCGTTATAATAAATTGGTTTAAGATTAAAAAGTTGGTTATAATTCTTCGTTTCAGCTTGTTTTGCCAACTCCGACATTTCCTCGTTTAATCTACTCTCTTTTTGATGTAGCGACTTTTGAAAATTGGTGATGGTAGAAAGGCTATCATTACGGTAGGAATGGTGCAGAAAATAAGCAACAGCAAACAGTATTGCTGCCATAAAAAGTAAAACGTATTTGTTGCTAAATATTGTTTTCAATTTAAGTTTATTAAAACTATTAACTACTTATTAGGAATAAAGTTTATTTTTACAATCCAAACAAAAGTAAAGAATTTAATTTTAGAGCTTACATTGCTCACAAATTATACCAAACATATATGTCGAAACAAAAAGTAAATAAAAAGGAAGTACACACACCTGTTAGTTTATCAAAAAACAGTTTATTCCCGAACTTTAAAATCCAAGCAATGGTTTTACTCATCGTTGGATTCATTCTGTATGGCAACTCAATACTCAACGAATACGCTTTGGATGACGGAATAGTAATTGAAAAAAACGATTACGTGCAACAAGGATTTAAAGGCATTCCAAAAATATTAAAAACCGATGCTTACGATAGTTTTTACCGTTCGATGAATGCAAAACAACAACTTTCGGGAGGTCGTTACCGACCTTTATCGGTTGTGACTTTTGCAATCGAACAACAATTATTTGGTAGTAAAGAAAAGGAAAAACCTGCTGATGATGTAGCTCTTATTCGGCATTTACTAAATGTTGTATTCTACATCTTATCGGTCATCATCCTTCTTTATTTTCTACAAACTTTTATTTTTAAAGATACGCCACTTGTTGCGTTTCTCACTTGCTTGCTCTTTTTAATTCACCCGATACATACCGAAGTTATTGCGAATGTAAAAAGTAGAGATGAAATCTTATCCTTTCTTTTTATTATTCTCACTTTTATAAAAATGTTTCGATACCGTGAATCCAAGAAACCACTACAACTCTTCGCTGCTTTAGGATTTTACTTTTTAGCTTTACTATCGAAAGAATATGCTGTTACTTTGATTGTACTCATTCCAATTTTATTATACATCGTCAAAGGAGATTCCTTGAAAGAATCAATAATAGGTGTAATTCCTTACTTTTTTGTTGCTGCACTTTATCTTCTCATTCGTTTTTCAATTGTTGGAAAAGGTGCCACCATTGAGAACCCTGACGTTTTGAATAACCCCTATAAGTTTGCAACTTCGCCTGAGAAATGGGCAACTAAAATTGAAATTCTCAATCACTACTTACGATTGTTGTTTTTTCCTCATCCCCTCTCTAGCGATTACTCTTACAATACAATACCATATACCAATTTTGGAAACCCAATGGTATGGTTTGCTATTTTATTCCATCTTTCTGCCATCGTTGCCACCATCGTGTTGTTTGTAAGAAGGAATATTTTAGCATTTGCGTTTGCGTTTTACCTTCTTCATTTGTTTCTTATTTGTAACCTAGTGATGGATATTGGAGCTACCATGGGTGAGCGATTGATCTATCATTCTTCATTCGGATTTATGATTATTATTGCTGTTGCTATTAATTGGCTCCTTGAAAAAATTGGCTCTGTTAATTCGAAAAAAATAGCAACGTTCGCATTTGTTGCCCTCATCACCGTGTGCTGCGCTGCGAAAGTGATTCCTCGAAATGCACAATGGAAAAATGACACCACCTTATTCATCACTGATGCTGAAACAGTGCCGTACAGTGCATTGGTAAACGGAAATGCTGGGAAAGCTTATCTCGACTTAGCCGATAAACCAGAAAACAAAGCGAACGAAAAAGATTTAATTGAAAAAGCCATTGTACACCTTAGTCGTTCTGTTGATGTTCACAAAGCCTATGTGAACGGATATTTGAACCTAGGTGTGGCCTACTTTAAACTAAAAGATTATGAAAACGCAAGAATTCAATGGGATAAGGTGGCTGAAATTTATCCTAACAATCCTTTTTTGAAAAGGAACTATACTGTGCTTGCTGGCATCTATTATAATAAAGGTATGGAAAAGGGAGGTAAAGCTCCAATGGAAGCTATTAAGTTTTTGGAAGAAGCAGTAAGGATGGATCAAGGGAATGCCGAGTATTGGTATAACTTGGGAGGAGCATACTATACGGTTAAAGATTTCGAAAAGGCACGAAATGCATGGAACACAACCCTTCAATTGAACCCTAACAAAGTAGAAGCTCAACAAGGATTGGCAGCGCTTCCTATAAAATAATAAATGTCAACATCAAAAAAGATTTGAGTAAATAGAAAGTAAAAAGAAATAGAAGACATGGAAGAACAAATGTTTCACAATAGAGTTGATTTAACGGGCTTGCAACAGGCGGTGGCCAACATTAAGCAGGAAGTAAATAAAATAATTGTAGGTCAGGACCAAATGACGGAATTGCTGATAGCTGCTATTTTAGCCGATGGTCATGTGTTGATAGAAGGAGTACCGGGTGTTGCAAAAACACTTATTGCGAAAATCCTTTCGCGCACTATGTCGGTAGGTTTTTCGCGTATTCAGTTTACTCCCGACCTTATGCCATCTGATATCATTGGTACTAGTATTTATAATCTAAAGACTACCGAATTTGAATTCAAACAAGGGCCTTTGTTTTCGAACATTATATTGATAGATGAAATCAATCGTGCTCCTGCTAAAACACAGAGTGCATTGTTCGAAGCGATGGAAGAAAGACAAATAACAGTGGATGGAAAAACGTATCCGCTTACAGCTCCGTTCATTGTATTAGCAACTCAAAACCCCATTGAACAGGAAGGAACCTATCGTTTGCCGGAAGCACAATTAGACCGTTTTATTTTTAAAATAGAAGTGCATTACCCTTCGCTCGAAGATGAAACAAAAATAATTGCTGCCTATCATGCTCGCAAAAATACGGTTGATATTAATTGTATCGATTCGGTGATGAATGCTGAGCAAGTAAAACTATACAGAGGAACGGTAAGCGAACTTCACATTGACGAAAATTTGATTTCTTACATTGCACAAATTGTAAATCAAACTCGAAATAATTCTTCGTTGTATCTGGGTGCTTCGCCTCGCGCATCATTAGCTATTCTTACAAGTGCTAAGGCGATAGCTGCAATGCGTGGTAGAGATTTTGTAACTCCTGATGATATAAAATTTGTTGCCATACCTGTATTGAAACACCGAGTAATATTAACTCCTGAAAAGGAAATGGAAGGATTAACTTCTGATGCTATTATCAAACAAATAATAGAAAAAGTAGAAGTGCCCCGTTAATGTTTTTCTGCATTTGAAATAAAAGATAGAAACAAGTTGAAACAGTTTTTAAAATCCATTTACCTTGCAAACTTGCTCTACTATGTAGTAGCGACCGAAGTGGTATTGCTGGTGTTCGGATTTTTCTTTCCTTTTGTTTACGGCATTGCCAATATTGCTTTAATCATCCTTGTGGTTTTAGTGATGGTGGATACTTTGATTTTATATGCTAATCGAAAAGGTTTTTTTGCAAGGCGCGATACACTTGATAAATTATCGAATGGAGATGATAACCCGGTGCAGATTGTACTCGAAAATCAATATCTGTTTCCCGTACGAATATCGGTGATTGATGAATTGCCGTTTCAGTTTCAGGTGCGCGATAAGGAATTTAAATTGAATATCGATTCGGGGAAAAGCAAAACGATTGAATATGACTTGCGCCCTGTAAAACGCGGAGAGTACAGCTTTGGTGCTGTGAATGTGTTTGTGAAAAGTCCGATTGGATTTGTGCAAAGACGCTATCGTTTTTCGCAAGACATGATGGTGCCCGTGTATCCATCGTTTATGCAAATGCGCAAATACGAACTGCTTGCTATTTCGAATCAACTAACCGATGCAGGAATTAAGAAAATACGCAGACGCGGAAACAATGCAGAGTTTGAACAGATAAAAGAATATGTGGCAGGCGATGATTACCGCACCATCAACTGGAAAGCAACGGCCCGCAAAAACAAACTGATGATTAATCAATATCAGGATGAGAAGTCGCAGCAGGTGTATTCGGTTATTGATATGGGGCGCATTATGCGCATGCCTTTCGAAGGATTGAGTTTGTTGGATTATGCCATCAACTCTTCTCTTGTTATTTCAAACATTGCTATGCTTAAGCAAGACAAAGCAGGTATCATCACGTTTTCGAACCGAGTGCAAGCGATATTGCCGGCAGATAGAAGAAATGCTCAGCTTAGGAAAATACTGGAGTTGCTCTACAATCAAAAAACAGGATACCTTGAAAGTGATTACGAACATTTGTATGCTACGATAAAAACAAAAATCAATCAACGGAGTTTGGTATTGCTGTATTCTAATTTCGAGAGTTTGTCGGGCTTGCAGCGACAAATTAAATACATCAGGCGATTGGCCAAAGACCATTTGCTGGTGGTTATCTTTTTTGAGAATACCGAACTGCGCTCGTTTATTGAGAAACCGGCAAGGTCGACAGAAGAAATTTATAACAAAACCATAGCCGAGAAATTGGCGTATGAAAAAAAGCTTATTGTAAAGGAGCTTGAGAAGTATGGTATTCAAAGCATATTAACAGCTCCGCAACAACTTTCGGTGAACACCATTAATAAGTATTTAGAACTAAAAGCACGAGGATTGATTTAGGTCCTTTCCCCACTTCACCGCATGATGTACGAAGACCAAAAGCCTAAGAAAAAACTTACTCCTAACCAGGCGATGCTGAAGGCGCAAGGTACTTGTGCGTACCAAGAGCGATGCCAGCAGGAAATGCGCGACAAGCTTTACGACTGGGGTTTGCACTCGATAGAGGTGGAAAACATCATAGCGCAACTTATCAGTGATAATTTTCTGAACGAGGAACGTTTTGCGATTGCTTTTGCTGGTGGTAAGTTCAGAATAAAAAAATGGGGAAGGGTGAAAATTAAATTGGAACTGAAGAAACGAAAGATTTCGGATTACTGCATACGAAAAGCCCTGCAGCAGATAGATGATAGGGATTACCTACGAACGATACGCGAGCTGATTGCCAAAAAAGGGAAAGAAATAAAAGGAGGAAAGGAACATATTAGAAATTATAAAATAGCTAGGTTTGTTGCTTCGCGAGGTTTTGAGCAAGATGTGGTTTGGGAGGTGATGAAGGGGGAAATGTGA
>CAIWDF010000091.1 GCA_903911435.1 uncultured Bacteroidota bacterium | reverse complement strand
TAGCCGCCTTGATTTTCCCTTAATTCCCCCATGAACCCTGTCATTTCGAACACAGTGAGAAATCTCAAAAACCATTTGTAGAAACACTAAGCACCCCTATCCCCTATTCGCTAGTCGCTAATGCCTATTCACTATTTCCTATTCACTATTTCCTATTCACTATTCCCTATTGCCTATTCGCTATTCGCTAATGCCTACACGAAGTGCCCTCCCCTCTCTTGTGGAGAGGGGATTTAGGGGAGAGGTGATAAAAAAACTCCGAACATTTCTGCCCGGAGTTTTCATCCAATTCCTCATTCAATCATTTTTCTATAATTATTTTCTACTTATATGCACCTACATTCCAAATTATTTATTCCCACCTTCACACCATTTATTGCGAGGCGTGTTATGATAACGTTTTGCAGCTACAAGAAGTTGGCGATTTCGAAGCACGAAACTGTCTGCCACGACTGAACTTGATACGATGCACAAAGCTTCATTTAACCACTGAAACGCCAATTTCTTGTAGGTGCTGTTACCGGCTGCCTTTCTATTTAACTTTCTTGTCAATGCTTAACTACTTTGATTGTTTTATACTGATTATTTGCACTCACTTTGAGTAAATAAATACCATTCGTTAGGTTACTAATATCTATTTGCTTTTTGGTATCTCCAGTAGTTAGAATTAATTTTTCGCTTTGAACCAATGAGCCAGATAAATTATATATTTCAATTTTACTTTCAGTGTTTAATAAAATTTCAACATCTACAGTTGTAATACCTGTTGTTGGATTAGGATAAACAATTAAGCCAGCTTCTTGAGTATTCTCAGAAATTCCAACAAAACAATTTACGGAATTGTCGTAAATAAAAGTTGATGAATAAAGTCTTGGGTGTCCGCCAGTAATTGTAGTAAGGGAATCTCCTGTGTATCGGTGCATTTGAATAGCAGTGCTGTCCCAAAGTTCGAACTGGTCTGTTCCGCAACCATAAAACCTTAATTCCATTGTGCTGTCGGCATATTCAAAATCATTAACGCCTGGAACATTTTTAACCAAAGTTTCAATATGATTTTGATTGTATAAGGGTAAAATAGTTCCTTCTTTAATAAAAATTGGAAGACGATCTAGTGGTGCACTAACCGATAAAGTTGTCGGTCCGGTAGCTGCAATTGTTCCTGTCCAGAAGTCATACCATGTTCCTGCGGGAAAATATACATTTCTAGTAACTGCTCCCGAGTCTAAAACGGGCGCAACCATTACACGGTCGCCTAACAGAAATTGGTCTTTTATTTGAATTGTATTTACATCATTCGGGTAATGCAAATACAATGATCGTGCAACAGGAATACCTGTTTCCTTTGCTTCTTTAACCAATGTGTAGATGTAAGGGAAAAATTTCACATGTAGTTTTGCATATTTTTTAAACATGGCTTTCGTTTGTGGTGATTGGTCAAATACTTGTTTGGCACCCAAATAAAGTTCATCCCCCTCGTGTGTCCATAATACCGGAATTAAGGCAACCATTTCCAACCACCTTATCCAAAGTTCTTCTAAATTGCTTGGCAATACAACGGGCGCACCATATTTATATCCTCCTACATGTGGACATACGAGAGGGTGTCCGGAAATACCGCCTGATAAAATATTTGAAATTTGACCTTTAATGCCGTTGGCGGTTTCCCAACTCATATCAGGGTCGTTAATCATAACAGGTGCATACTTCTGCATCCCTGTCCATCCTCCACGCATAAAATAAACATAATCTCCGTTGGGTTGGTTTTGCTCCCAAAATTCTTGATTTGTTTTTGCCCA
The DNA here is from genome assembly GCA_903911435.1 of uncultured Bacteroidota bacterium. Lineage (GTDB taxonomy): Bacteria > Bacteroidota > Bacteroidia > 2-12-FULL-35-15 > 2-12-FULL-35-15 > 2-12-FULL-35-15. Next base: position 1,425 of record CAIWDF010000091.1, on the reverse strand, counting down.
GTTAAGCGGGTATTCATTGTGAACTGCATACGGATTTGAATTGGCTGAATCAATCATATCTATTCGGTGGTGTTCGCCAAAATCAGCCATCCACCCGCTGCTGCCAACACTTAGTGCATTTGTCATTAAATTATTCTTATACCAGTTTCTCACTGTCTGTCGACTAAGGTCTGGTTCTGCTACCTGATTAAACCAAACTAACCATTGATTGAGATATGTTGTGCTTAACCAATTTTTCATAAAATAACCTTGCGTATTTGCGTAATTATATTCTGCATCGTTATTGAAGATATAAGGCCAGTAATAATGTAATACTTTGAAACCTTGATTGTGATGAGTGTTAACCAAAGTATTGTAATTAGGCCAATATGCAGGGTCTATCTGCCATGACATTCCTGCTCCGAGAATGTTCAATATTTTTTTTGACCAGTAGTGATGCCACAAGGCACTACAAGGTATGCTATCGTTACGCAACAATGAAGCAACTTGATTAGAGCGGTCGGATTCGGTTTGAAGACCATTTCTGTTTTTTGTTAACATCCAAACGCCAAAGACCCAAGGTTCAGGGGTTCTTAGCAGGCGACCTGCATCTTCTGTATAATTCTGTATAATGTCAATTGGTGTTGCTCCTAAATAAACTGTAAAGTTCAAGTGTTGTTCCCAAGTGGCTATTTCGTTAATGTTTGGATCAGTTTCTCCTAAGTCAAATGAGCTGCAAGTGTTTTCATTTAATAATAAACCATAGCCACGAGTTGAAATATAAAATGGCACTCTGGCTTCCCCTTGATTTTCTGGTTTAGGAGAAGGTTCATTTGCAATTCTCATCTCACTTATCCAGTTTAACATTTTCTTATTTCTAAACGCCACATCTTCAGGGCGTGTTCCGAACCCAAGAAAATATTCATTCGGAAAAAGTTTTAATCTTAATCGGGTTCTGTATTTCCAAGGCTGAGCAACTGGTGTGGCCTTTTGAATTTCTACTTTCACTTTATTGTTTAAAAGAAGTTGAACATGCATATTGATCACTTCTGCATTCGAAGTGTTTTGAAAAGAAGCATCAATAATATATAGCGGGTCATTCGAACTCCAGGTCAACAAGGTATTTGTCCACCATTGGTAGGCAGCAGTGCTATCCTTTACTACTGAATACATGTAACTTGCATAATCTACTGTTGAGTTTGGATAACTTGCAAATCCAATAGGTAAGTCGGCCGTTGGTGAAGAGGTCTCAATAATAAATGCGCCTGTGCTTAGATCTTTTATTTTAAAGCCATTGTCGTAGAGGTTGAATTCTACATTTCCTCGGCTTAATTGTTTGAGCAAGGTTTGCCCGAAAATGTTAGAGAAGCTTAATAGTGAAATACTTAAAGCTAAAGTCAATTGTAAAATTATTTTTCTCATGTCTGTAGTTTTTTAAGGTTGCCG
>CAIWDF010000090.1 GCA_903911435.1 uncultured Bacteroidota bacterium | reverse complement strand
GGTGCTAGGAGTTTTAGCTTTGATTATTCCGAAAATACCGAAACGTATAAAAGAATGGGCTTATGCAGGTTTTGCATTCGATTTCTTATTTGCAACCATTAGTCATGGAGCGGTGGACGGCATCAATGGAGAAACGTTTTTTCCGTTAGTAGTATTCGCAATTTTAATTGTTTCGTACATTTATTACAACAAATTAAACTCAAACCAGAATTAATGCATTGGTCGGGATTTTGTTTTGGAAGAAGACGATTTGCGTCTCGCCACGAACGATTTACGTCTCGCCACGAACGATTTTGGACTCGCCACGAACGATTTTGGACTCGCCACGAACGATTTACGACTCGCCACGAACGATTTGCGTCTCGCCACGAACGATTTGCGACACGCCACGAACGATTTGCGACTCGCCACGAACGATTTGCGACTCGCCACGAACGATTTGCGTCTCGCCACGAACGATTTACGACACGCCACGAACGATTTGCGACTCGCCACGAACGATTTGCGACATAAATCGTCTCCTTGGGACTTTTTGCAAATTGTTAAAATGGGAGAAGTGAGTTACTTCCTCCCCTATTTTCGAGGTGTATACTGTATTTTAAACATACCATCTTATACGTTTAACCTAGAAATAACAAATTTTAGCTTTCGTGTTTCGCCTCATTTTCATACTTTTGCATCCATATTCGGTTCAATAATAATTTTAAAATCAATTACAAAAATTAATAATCGGAGTTAAGCCCCTACTCCATTATAGTATTCAAACTTTTATTTAGCTTCGTTTTAGTCCTTGTTCTTCCGTTTTCGAAAATTTACTTTTATTGCCTTTTTCATCATTTCATTTAGCTTAATTGCCAACCGAAGTAATGCGCAATGCAGTGGATTAGGTAGCTATAACTATGGCACTTACGACCCCACCTGTCCGGGCATTACCACCGTTGGCTGTATGATAGGAGGAGCCTATGTGTCGGTGGTGGTTATTGCCGGAAACAATTATGTATTTTCAACCTGCACTGGCACTTGGGATTCGGAAATCACCCTGTTTGATGCCGCAGGAACCACTGTTTTGGGATACGATAATGATGGATGTGCCCCCATGTCGAGTCTTACCTACACGGCCACTTATACTGGATATATAAATGTTCAAGTCAACATGTTTCCTTGTCTCGAACAAGATACCATGTGCATCGATTTGGATATAGAATGTATTGGCAACCCACTCCCTCCCTCGATTACTGGCGATTGTGCCAATGCCATTAATGTTTGTACTAACCTCGATTTTTCGGTACAAGCCAGCGGCTTTGGATATGTTTACGAAATACCACCACTTGGTAGCGTTGGTAATCCTCAATACACGGCTTACGATTCCATCCTTAGCCCTTGGGGTAGTGATCATTATGGTTGCTTGATGAGTGGAGAACTCAACACTACATGGATGATAATAAATGTATTGACCACCGGAAATCTTGAATTTACGTTCGGAGCCAATGGCACTCAATCGGGGTTTTACGACTGGATCATGTATCCTTATTATCCTTACACTTGCGACTCGATACCCGGAGGAAACTTCCCTCCGGTGCGATGCAATTGGAATTATCAACCTTTTGGAGGCACCGGAATAGCATCAGTAATACCACCCGGTGGCGATTCGGCCAATTTCGAACCTCCATTGCCTGTGATTGCTGGACAACAATATATAGTATGTATGTCTAACTGGAGTGCCGTGTTTACCTTAGTGCCTTTGCAATTTAATGGAAGTAGTACGGTGAGTTGCACTCCATTGCCAATTGAATTGCTTACCTTTAAAGGGCAACGACAACCCGAAGGGCATAATTTGCTTACTTGGGTAACCGCTACCGAAACCAATAACGACCATTTTTTAATTCAACATAGCACCGATTGTAAAAATTGGAATAACGTGGAAACTGTTGCGGGAGCAGGAAATTCGAACACAGCGAGACATTATCAAATTCCCCATTATCAACCCCAACAAACTTTAAATTATTACCGATTGATACAGATTGACACGGATGGACATCAAGTGATATCTTCTATTATTTCAGTGGATAATTCGAAAGCAGATTTTAAAATACTAAAGGTAACCAACCTTTTGGGGCAGGATATCAACCAAGAGTCGAACGGATGGCAACTCATCTATTATTCCGATGGCAGTGTTCAGAAAAACCTGAAACAATAAAATCAACAATTCTTACGAGAATACTTATTATTGAATTAATGTGAAGACATCACATTTACTCGTTCAATGCCTTTAAGTTGAACAACAATGTGCTTGTATCGAGCCTTGCTGTGGTATTCGCTGATAATTTCGAGTATATCATAATCAACAAAATTACACTCACTACCATCAATTGTCAACATGCTGTATTCAGGAATCATATCAAGCGCCTTTCTAAGTTTCACCTTGTTCAAGAAGGTAACATTGGAATTTAGCTTGATATAGTGTTCTTCGATTTTACCATCCATCGTTTTGGTTATTTTGTATTCTGCTTTAAAATTGTTTCGAATGATATAATAAACAGAGAGCAAAAGCCCAATGCTCACTCCGATAAGTAAATCGGTGAATAGGATGACAATGATGGTAATGATAAATGGCAAAAACTGATTCAGACCAAGTTTCCACATGCTCACATATAGTTTCGGTTTTGTTAGGTTGAGACCTGTAATTAGAAGAATGGAAGCTAAGGCAGCATAAGGAATCATACAGAGTAAAAACGGAATAAGTAGAACTGCGAGTAAAAGAAATAAACCATGGGTAAAAGCTGAAAGTTTGGTTCTTCCTCCAGCATCAACATTAGCAGCTCCCCTCACCACAACCGCAGTAAGCGGTATAGCGCCTAGTAGTCCACAAAAAACATTTCCAATACCTTGTGCTACCAATTCGCGATTGACGGGTGTGATGCGATTACGCTTATCCAACTTATCAACAGCTTCAATACAAAGTAGAGTTTCGAGTGTAGCAAGGAGACCAATAATTAAGCCGTCTTTCCATACTTCAGTATTTGAAAACAACCCCGAAAAATCAGGGAATGTTATGCTAGCGAAAATATTTTTAGGGATATTAACCAATTGTGTAGGTTTCAATGAAAATTCCGAAACAGCATTGGTGAATATTAAATTGGTGATGATACTAATGACAACCACTAATAATGGAGCGGGAATTACTTTAAGTTTTTTAGCAAAAGGTTGCCGAAGAGTCACCAATACAAGTATAGAAACCAAGGTAATAAGAATAGCACCTCGAGTAATATGGTGATTAAAATCTTTGAAGTTCCAAAAAAAAATGCGAATCGGAAAAAAGTTGAGTTAAACCACTGGTCCAAAAATCAGGTTGGTCATACCCAATAGCTAAGGGAATCTGTTTGGAAATAAGAATAATGCCAATCGCAGCCAACATTCCTTTTATTACAGCCGAAGGGAAATAATTGGCTATCCCACCAAGTTTTAAAAGACCCAATGTCAATTGAAATAGACCTGCTACCATCACTGCAAGTAGAAACAATTGATAATTGCCAAGCGAAATAATGGAGGCAGCAACCACAGTAGTTAAACCTGCTGCTGGTCCTGAAACGGCCAATTGTGAACCGCTAACTAAGGATACTATCAAGCCCCCGATGATACCTGATAACAAACCTGAGTACAATGGTGCTCCAGAAGCTAGGGCAATGCCCATGCACAAAGGTAAGGCTACTAAAAACACTGAGAGGCCTGCAGGTAAGTCGTATTTAAGCCATAAAAGCTTATAATACCTTATTCTTTTTTTCATTAAGATTTACTAAAGTTGGCAAATCTACGAATTCTAGCCATATAATTAGGCAACGGAACTTAAGTTTCTCCCTTTGTTATCAACATAACCAAAGATAAATTCATTATTTACTTGGTATTAAACATTTTTTTGAAAAATCGGATTTTTAAATCAAAAAACATGTATCTTTGTCACCCCAAAAATAAGGGATAGATTTATATTAATTATTAACCTCTTCAATTATCGAATTAAAAACAAAAGATAATTGGATACAAAAAAGAACAAAATGTCAGAAAACGAAAACGTTCAACCAACGATGGAAGAACAAACAGTAACCGCTCCAGTGGCGCAAAGAAACCACATCGAAGAACACGAAGCTTTCGATTGGGATGCAACAAGCAAAAAAGGTGATTCATACTCTAAAAAAGAACGTGAAGAGCTAGAATCAGTGTATGAAAAAACCCTTAAATCGGTTATTTCAAGCGAGACAATCATGGGTAAAGTGGTTGGGAAAAACAATAAAGAAGTGGTAGTAAATATCGGCTTCAAATCAGATGGTGTGGTTCAATTATCAGAATTTCGCTACAATCCTGATTTGAAAATCGGTGATATGGTAGAAGTATTTGTTGAAAGTCAAGAAGACAAAAGTGGTCAATTGATACTTTCACACAAAACTGCTCGTTCTATGAAATCATGGGAAAGAGTAAGTGCAGCATTAGAAAATGATGAAATCATCACAGGTTTCGTAAAATGCCGCACAAAAGGTGGTTTAATTGCTGATGTTTTTGGAATTGAGGCATTCTTGCCAGGTTCACAAATTGACGTGAAACCTATTCGCGATTACGATCAGTTTGTTGGAAAAACAATGGAATTTAAAGTTGTTAAAATCAACAATGAGTTCAAAAATGTTGTTGTATCGCACAAAGCGCTTATTGAAGCAGAATTGGAACAACAGAAAAAAGAAATCATTTCGAGATTGGAGAAAGGACAAGTATTGGAAGGTACTGTTAAAAACATTACTTCATACGGAGTGTTTATCGATTTAGGAGGAGTTGATGGATTGATTCATATTACTGATTTATCTTGGGGTCGTATCAACCACCCAGAAGAAGTGGTAAAACTTGATGAAAAAATCAACGTTGTAATTCTTGATTTTGATAACGAGAAAAAACGTATTGCTTTAGGTTTAAAACAACTTAGCGCACATCCATGGGATGGTTTACAAACCGAACTTGCTGTCGGAGATAAGATAAAAGGTAAAGTAGTGGTAATAGCTGACTACGGTGCATTTGTTGAAATCCAACCAGGAGTTGAAGGCTTGATTCACGTTTCGGAAATGAGCTGGAGTCAACACTTACGTACTGCTCATGATTTCTTGAAAGTAGGACAAGAGATTGAAGCAGTAATATTAACACTTGATCGCGAAGAGAGAAAAATGTCGTTAGGCATTAAACAACTTACCACAGATCCTTGGGCAGATGTTATCAACAAGTATGCGAAAGGAACTAAACATACTGCTACCGTTCGTCACTTTACCAACTTCGGTATTTTCGTTGAACTTGAAGAGGGTATTGATGGATTGATTCACATTTCTGACTTATCATGGTCGAAGAAAGTGAAACACCCATCAGAATTCACTAAAGTAGGCGAGAAAATTGATGTAGTGGTATTAGATATTGATGGAGAAAATCGCAGATTAAGTTTAGGTCATAAACAAATCGAAGAAAACCCATGGGATATTTTCGAAACCATTTTCAATATTGACTCGGTTCACCAAGGTACTATCATAAGTGTAATGGATAAAGGAGCTATCATTTCAATGCCATATGGTGTTGAAGCGTTCTGCCCAACTCGTCACATGATTAAAGAAAATGGTAAACCAGCAAAAGTAGAAGAAGTATTGGATTTCAAAGTTTTGGAATTCAGTAAAGAATTGAAAAAAATTATCGTGTCGCATACTCGTTTAGTAGAAGATGCCGTTAATGCTGGAAAAGCTGCTGCTAATGAAGGTAAAAAATCAGAAGAAGAAGCTACTAAAAAAACAGTAAAAAAGATGAAAGATAGTATTGAAAAGACAACTCTTGGAGATATGGATGTTCTTTCGAATTTGAAAACAGATTTAGAAGCAACCGAAAAAAAATCGGCTGACGCTTACAAAGAAGAAAATAAATCTGAATAACTATTTCAAGCCTTAGCGATAAGGTTAGAAATCTAGAAATCACGCCATGGTTTTTAGAGAAATGCCCCAAGAGATTGGGGCATTTTTTATTTACACTTGTTATGTTTATATTAACCTAAAAGTATTCATAAAATAAAGACATTGATTATTTATCAACTAATCGTTTCGTAAGTCAAGTTTTTGTATACCTTTGTTTCCTGATATGATGAAGCCTAGAATCATTTTAGACGATAAACACTTTGAGATTACCGTAACACGGTTGTGTTATCAATTAATAGAAGTTCACAACGATTTTTCAAATACCGTCATCATTGGTCTTCAGCCCCGAGGAATATACCTTGCCAAGCGAATTCAAAAAAAACTTACAGAAATTTTAAAGAAAAAAGAAATTAAGTGCGGGAGCCTTGATATTACTTTTTATCGAGATGATTTTCGAAAAAAAGAACTTATCCCCAATGCCACAGAAATTGATTTTATCATTGAAGATAAATATGTGATTTTGGTTGACGATGTTCTATTTACTGGACGTACCATTCGGGCTGGACTCGATGCAATGTTAGCTTTTGGTCGACCAACAGACGTGGAATTGTTAGTTTTGATTGACCGCAGATGGAGCAGACACTTACCTATCCAAGCCAAGTACATTGGAAAAACTATAGATTCAATTGATTCTGAAAATGTGAAAGTGGAATGGAAAGAAATAGATGGAGCAGATAGAGTAACCATGTTTTCGAAAACCAAAAACGACAAGTAAGTAAAAATAAATAGTTTTAGAGTTATATGACAAAGTTAAGCACTAAACATTTACTTGGAATAAAAGACCTTACTTCAGAGGATATTCGTCTTATTCTTAATACTGCAGATAATTTTAAGGACGTTATCAATCGTCAAATAAAAAAAGTTCCATCTTTACGAGATATTACTATTGCTAATTTATTTTTCGAAAACTCAACACGTACCAAACTTTCGTTTGAATTGGCTGAAAAGCGACTAAGTGCGGATGTTGTCAATTTTGCGTCATCCTCCTCTTCTGTCAAAAAAGGTGAAACCCTGATTGACACTGTAAATAACATACTAGCTATGAAAGTTGATTTGGTGGTGATGCGACACCCGAATCCTGGCGCAGCTGTATTTCTTTCAAAACACATTGATGCAAAAATAATAAACGCAGGTGATGGAGCTCACGAACATCCAACTCAAGCTTTGCTAGATGCTTTCTCTATTCAAGAGAAACTAGGAGAAATAAAGGGTAAACGGGTGGTAATTGTGGGTGATATACTCCATTCAAGAGTAGCTTTATCAAATATCTTCTGCTTACAAAAATTAGGTGCTGAAGTCATGGTTTGTGGGCCAACTACTCTTTTACCTAAGTACATTGGAAGTTTGGGAGTAAAAATAGAGCATAACCTTCGAAAAGCCTTAGAGTGGTGTGACGTGGCAAATATGTTACGAATTCAGCTCGAACGTCAGGAAATCAAATATTTTCCTTCGTTACGTGAATACACCATGCTTTACGGATTAGACAAGAACTTGCTTGATTCCCTTTCGAAGAAAATAGTGATTATGCACCCAGGTCCAATAAATAGAGGTGTAGAAATAACATCAGACGTTGCAGATAGTGACCAAAGTATCATACTTGAACAAGTGGAAAATGGTGTTGCAGTAAGGATGGCTGTTTTATTTTTACTTGCAGGAAGAAACTAATTTATTTGAATAATTAAATTTTTTTGAATTGTAACAAAAGTTTGCTTACTTTTGTTAAAACTTTTTGAAAGCATGAATTTCCAAATAGAAAAAAACGATAAGTACACTATTATTAAAGTTCAAGTTGAAAAACTTGATAGTAATATTGCACCGTCACTCAAATCAGAATTGGTGGTATTAAATACAGATGGCATCAAAAACATTATTATCGATTTAACTAATACTCGTTACTGCGACTCGTCTGGACTTAGTGCTATACTTGTAGCAAACAGATTGTGTAGAAACAGCCAAGGAATGTTTGTATTGACAGGTTTGCAAGATGCTGTAAAAAAATTAATTTCAATTTCGCAACTTGATTCAATCTTAAGCATAACCAATAACCTATCCGAAGCAGACGCAGTTATTGTTTCAAAGGTTTGATAACTTTTAAAACGGTTAATGCAAAATTTCGAATTAACTATACTTGGATGTAGCAGTGCTACACCAACCTCTAAACGTAATCCTACCGCTCAGCTGTTAAATATTGCTGAGCGTTTTTTTTTAGTTGACTGTGGTGAGGCCACACAGATACAGCTTCGCAAATTTAAAATAAAATTCCAACGCATCAATCATATTTTCATTTCTCATCTCCATGGTGATCATTACTTGGGACTACTGGGATTATTGTCGAGTATGCATTTGCTCGGACGGACAGAAGAACTGCATATTTATTCACCTCCTGAATTAAAAGAAATTATAGAAGTAAATTACAAGTATTCGCAAACGTATCTAAATTACAAACTCATTTATCATCCTCATCAATTTATCAATTATGATTTGATATTTGAGGACGAGAAAGTTGAAGTCCGTACAATTGTTTTGAATCATCGTATTCCGTGTTGTGGATTTGTATTTATTGAAAAGCCTCCATTGGCAAACATTTCGAGAGAAGTAATTGCATTCTATAAAATTCCATTTGATCAAATACTTGACATAAAAAAAGGTGGTGATTACCTGACACCTGATGGGGAAATTGTACCAAACGAAAAATTGATCACAAGGAAATTATCACCTAGGAAATATGCCTATTGCTCCGACACCTGTTATGATGAGCGAATAATAGAGCATATAAAAGATGTCGATTTACTTTATCACGAAGCCACATTTCTGAGCGATATGGAGGCTCGAGCTAAAGAAACCTTTCACTCCACTGCGATACAAGCAGCAACTATGGCAGTAAAATCGAATTCTAAAAGACTAATGATTGGGCATTACTCAGCAAGATACAAAGATTTACAACCTTTGTTAGATGAAGCTCAGAGTGTTTTTGCGAACACTCTATTAGCAATAGAAGGAGAAAGTACAAGTATTGATTATTCAAATTGAAGAACAAAGTAATTACAAAAAACATATATATGAAGTTTTCGGCACAACAAATTGCAGGATTGTTAAATGGTCAAATAGAAGGAGATCCAAATGCGAAAATATGGAAACTATCAAAGATTGAAGAAGGAGAAATAGGTTCTATTTCATTTTTAGCAAATCCTAAATACACTCACTTTATTTATTCAACTCATGCTTCTTTGGTAATCGTAAATAAGGATTTGATTTTGACAGGACCCGTCAGTGCTACTCTTATTCGAGTTGATAGTGCAGAAATTGCGTTTTCTAAATTACTCGAAATGTACAATCAAGTAAAATTGAATAAGTCTGGGATTTCAAAACATGCATACATTTCGGAGAGTGCAAAAATCGGCACAAATATCTATGCTGGTGAATTTGCAGTAATAGGCGATAATGTGAAAATAGGCAACCATGTAAAAATATATCCTCAGGTAGTTATAGGTGAGAATTCGGTGATTGGAGATAATACAACACTTTTCGCAGGAGTAAAAATTTATTCAGAAACGGTGATAGGTAAAGATTGCATGATTCACTCAGGAACTGTAATTGGTAGTGATGGCTTTAGATTTAATCCACAGAACGACAACCAGAAAATCCCTCAAATTGGAAACGTGATAGTGGAAGATAATGTTGAAATAGGCGCAAACTGTGCGATTGACAGAGCAACGCTAGGATCAACCATACTGAGGAAAGGAGTAAAACTAGATAACCTAATTCACATTGCGCACAATGTTGAAATTGGAGAAAATTGTTATTTAGCCGCGGGAGTTGTGATTGCAGGTTCAACAAAGATTGGCAAAAACTGTATGTTCAGTGGGCAAGTAGGAGTTATAGGTCATCTAGAAATCGCAGATCATACTATGATTACTGCCCAATCTGGAATTTCAAAAAGCATAACAAAGAAAGGGGAGGTAATGATGGGCTCTCCAGCATTTGAAGCAACCAAATATAGAAAAACCTACATTCATTTCCGAAATTTAGATTCTCTTGTAAAGAAAGTGGATGCCTTGGACAAAAAAAGTAAAAAAGAAAACTAATCTACTCCAATCCCATTTCACTATAACCAACCATTCTGTTTAACTCAGGATCCCAAGCCTTTAGTCGTAGGCATTTAATGATGTTAGATGGTGATAAGCTAGTTCTACCCGGACGTTGGAGTTCAGGAATAGCTGCCATTGCTTCGGGTAAACGATAAAAAGGAATTCTTGAATTGAGGTGATGTACATGGTGATAACCTATGTTGGCTGTCATCCAGTGACCGATTTTATTCATTTCCATATAACTTGATGATTCGAGTGCAGCTCCAGCATAATTCCACTCTGTGTTGGGCTTGTATATTGCTGCTGGAAAATTGTGTTGCGCATAAAACAAATAGGACCCTAGCATATGTGACAAAAAGAAAGGGAGAAAAAACGAGATGAACCAAGCCAACCATCCAAAATTGAATACGATAAATCCTGCAATGGTAAAATGAATAATCAAAACCGCCAATGAGTCCCAATGTCTGCGAGGATTACTAAGAAAAGACTGTATACACATCCCATACATAAATGTTGTTAGATACGCAAAAAACATGTTTAACGGGTGACGAACGGCAAGATAATAAAATCTCTCTTTTTTATCGACATCCATAAATTTTTGCTTAGTCATGATAGGGAATGAACCAATGCTTGCACTAAACAGTTTTGCATTATTATTATGATGATGGTCGTGAGAACGTTTCCAAATATTCGGAGGTGTAATCATGTAAATACCAAACAAAGTAAAAAGAAAATTAGCAAAAATGGACTTTTGCAAGATGGCATGATGTTGATAATCATGAAAGATAATAAACACTCTCGAGAGCATGATGGCAGCGAATATACTACATAGAATCTTTCCAATTATAGCTGGAATTCCCATAATTGTGGGGAAAATATAAGTGCCTATTATGGCACCAATTAATAATAAGAATCCTGTAATGGTATGATACCAACTTTTCCAGCGTATTTCTTTTGCAAATGGTTTTGTTGCGAGTATTAGTTCTTTTCCTGATAACATTCGGCAAAGGTAATAACTTATTGACTTTAATTTCAAATATTCTGTTTTTGGTCGAAAGAAAATTTGAAAATGACACGGAGTATAACTGATTAATATCACAAAAAAAACACTTGCAGGGATTAATCTAATCCTTAGTTTTGCACCTTATTTATATTAATTCTAAATTGCATTTCATGAAAAACACACTCACTTTTGCATTAACATTATTACTGCTAGGAGGCCTGAAAGCTCAGGATAAGCAGTTTGCACAAACCTATCAAAGCACAAACTTGGCCAGAGGATTTCGAGACCTAGAGATATGGTCGACAGTTAGAATGGGCAAAGAAGCCTTTTATAGAGGAATAGATGAACGCCTAGAATTCGAAATTGGACTTAACGACCGTTTGCAGACTTCACTCTATTTGAATGCGACTCACCAATCGTTTGCTACCAAAGGTGATTCTACGGGAACAATTACAAGTGTCTCTGACTTTTCCATCTCGAGTGAGTGGAAACTAAAGCTCACGGATGCTACCACCCAAACGATTGGCTCGGCTGTTTATGGGGAACTAGGTATCTCAGGCACCGGACTCGAATTAGAGGCGAAATTGATACTCGATAAGAGGATTGACAAGCACTTAATTGCATTCAATATAGCTGGAGAATGGGAATGGGAACAAGAGGTCAAGGGGAAAGTAATCAATGGAAAGGTGGAACAAGAAAACAAAATGAAGTTGATGGCGACTCCTATCGAATTTAACCTCGGTTATATGTACAACATCAGACCTAGTTTTGGATTGGGTTTCGAAGCTAAAAATCAATATGAAATTACCACTGAAAAAGGGTTGGAACACGCTGCCCTTCTGCTTGGTCCAACTTTGTTTTTTAATTCGAAGGACAAAGAATATAAACTCATTCTTAATTTTTTACCCGAAATCACCAATCTGAGAAAAACGGATGAACAACCCAATTCGCTTGACTTGGATGAGTATGAAAAATACCAGTTTAGACTTTTACTTGATTTTGAATTTTAACCAATAACTATTATGAAAACTAATTATTTTTTGATCCTATTTTCTTGTTTTTTATTTTCGTGTACCACTGCAGTGTTTAAGCCTACCCTATCGGACGTTGAGTATGCAAAAACAGTATATCCTTCAGTAACTATTGATGAATTAAATAAAGGCTTGACCCTTTATGCTAATAAATGTGGAGCATGTCATCAAATATTTGTGCCCAACAAAGTTAGTCCGGCAATTTGGGATGCAATGATGCCAAAAATGAAGGTACGAGCGAAACTTGAAGATGAAGAAATGGACTTGATTGTGAAATATATTAAGTCGAAAGAAGGAAAGTTGAACTAAGCTAGCTTTAAATTCTATACTTTAGCCACTATATTTCAACTATGATTTTAATTGCAGATAGTGGTTCTTCAAAAACAGATTGGCGCTTGATTGATGATTCTAATCAAATTCATCAATGCACTACACAAGGCTTCAATCCATACTTTCAGTCGAGTGATGATTTTTTGTCAATCATAAAAAACGAATTATTGAAGAGCTTTTCATCCGTTAATTTGAATACCACCATACAAATTTTCTATTATGGTGCAGGATGTGGAACGGATGCTAAAAAAGAAATTGTGAAACAAGCGTTGAAAAAAGAATTTCCGGATTCAACTATCTCTATTCATAGCGATTTGCTTGCTGCTGCTCGTGCTACTTGCGGCAATAAAAATGGCTTAGTAACTATTCTCGGTACAGGTGCCAATTCTTGTTATTATGATGGGATGAATATTGTTGAAAACAGCCCTTCACTCGGTTATGTATTGGGAGATGAAGGTAGTGGTGCTCACATCGGGAAGACCTTTATTGCTGCCTATTTGAATAAGGAATTACCTGAAGAACTTTCGAATAGATTTTACCAAAGATTTCAACTTAATAAGGATGTTGTGCTCGATACGGTTTATCGAAAACCAAACCCCAATAGGTATTTGGCAACGTTTAGCAAATTTGTATATCAAAATTTGAAAGAACCAACCATGGTCAATTTAGTAGCGAATTGTTTTGAAGAATTATTTGAAAAACATATTTTAAAATTGGCCGATCATCGCGCTTTACCGCTTAACTGCGTAGGCTCGGTTGCTTATTATTACAGCAATATATTACGTGCAGTGGCTTTAAAAAAGGGAATTTCCATGGGTACCATCATCGAAAGTCCGATTGCTGGGCTAAGCCTTTATCACCAAGAAAACAAAATATAAAAAAAGGAGAACCACTCCTTGAGTTGTTCTCCTTTTTTTTAATGCACTTGATTTGTTCTATTTCAGGTTGTGATAAACGTTTTGTACGTCATCATCTTCTTCTAATTTACCGATAAGTACCATCACTTCTTCTATCTCAGCATCGCTTAGTTCAACTGTAGATGTAGGTACTCGCTCGAGTTCTGAACTGATGATGTTCAGGTGCTTCGTTTCGAGGGCTTTTTGCATCTTTCCGAAATCAGAAAAAGCGGTGTAGATAACGAGTGCATCTTCATCGGTTTCTATTTCTTCGGCTCCAAAATCAATAAGTTCAAATTCTAAATCTTCAAGATTGACATTTTCATTTTTTATTTTAAACACTCCTTTACGTTCGAACAAATAATCTAGAGAGCCTGTTTTTCCTAGTTCCCCACCATGCCGATTGAAGTTCATTCTCACGTTTGCAACAGTACGAGTAGGATTATCGGTAGCGCATTCGATTAGAATACCAATACCATGAGCCGCTTTTCCTTCGTAAACAATTTCTTCTAGCCCTTTTTCATCTTTTGACGATGCGCGCTTGATAGCAGCATCAATGCGGTCTTTGGGCATATTGATACCTTTTGCATTTTGAATAGCAACACGTAAACGTGAATTGCCTTGAGGCTCGGCACCACCCAGTTTTACTGCTATTGCTATCTCTTTACCTGCTCGGGTAAATCCTTTTGCCATCTTATCGTAGCGGGCAAACATTTTATATTTTCTCTTTTCGAATACGCGACCCATAAAAGTTAGTTTAGAATTTTTATTTTTTTACGATTGCAAATGTATAAATTAATGCTTCACATTGAACAATAACTTGGAGGGAAGCATTGGATTTTATATGATTTTCCTCACAAAAAAAACGGTTAGTTCACGCACTAACCGTTTTTGTACATAAACAAATTGTAAAATTATTTCGATAGCGTTTCGTCAATTTCAAGATTAAGAACCACTGTTGGCAATGGTTTTGGCGATATTTCACAAAAAGTATTGTGCCATTTTATAGTCATTGGTACTTTTTGCATGTCCATGGCTTTGCCGCCTTCCATACGATTCCAGTGAAGAGTAAAGTCTTCGGTAGTTCCTTTTTGAATAATTTTCATTCCTGATTTTGCAAATAACCCGGTTGATTTAGTAGCCGAATATTCGTTGCCATCAGGCATAAGCACAGTAGCGTTGGTAAAAAACACAGCCCCCATTTTGTCGCCTGTATACGATACCGAGAACTGAGCATCGGTAGCATCCGACTCTTTGTATAGTTTGGTACTAGTTACATTAAATGCTCCTGCCGAAAAATCGTACTTCGACACAGGTAACTTGAAATCAGCAGCATCAACACCAGTTTCTTTACTCGATACTTTGTACACACCATCCATGTTGAAGGTACACGAGCGCGCTGCATTAAGGCCTTCGCCAAAGATGTTGATTACTTTCGAATCGTTATCGAGCGGACTTATCACCAATTCTTTTTCTTTGGCATTGGGTTTAAACTCTTTGCCGTTTACCATCAGCTTGCATTCCGATGGTTTAAACACGATATAATCGTTGGTTTTGTTCACTATTTTTAATTTAAACTTGAGTTGTTTGTCGTTGGCCACAGGCGATTCGATGCTTATGGACACATCAGATCCATCGTTTTGAGTTTTTACGTAAACCAGTTTATCATAAGTTCTGAGCTTTTGTGCCATCGAAACGGTGATGCAACTAGCAAACAAAGTAAGAGTAAGGATTGTTTTTTTCATATTATTGAGGTTTTAAATTTAGATGTCAAAAATAGCAGAAAACATGGTTCATAAAACACTTTCGAACAAAAAAACAACGTTTTTACACTTAATATTAATGTCAATATTTAACACTAAAGATTCGTTTTGAATCAATTCCCATCTCTGCCAAACTAACAAAGCGCTAATTTTTAAGTCGATACAACTTCGATTTACATCGATGTCTGGATGATTTACTGCCGAGCCTAGGTGATTTACTGCCGAGCCTAGGTGATTTACTACCGAGCCTAAGCAAAGTACTACCGAGCCTAGGCTAAGTACTATGGAGCGCAGGCAATTTACTACCGTGCCTCCCATAATACATAAATCAGCCCAACATCTATTTCAAATGCTTAAGATTGACCGCATACAGCACCACAAACAAAATATCGAATATCACCACCATGCCTATAAACACATTAATAATAGTAGTGCCTTGCTCGCCCAAAGTGCTTACCGAAGCGTACATTGCGCTAATTCCGCTAGTTAAAGCAATAGAAATATATGGCAAAAACTCACCTACAAGGTAAAGATAGAAACCCGATTTCTTCATTTTCCACATCAAAATCACTCCTCCAAGCGAAATCAATGGTGTTATCAAACTGAATATGGCATTCATGTTTTTGTATTGCATACTATCGAGCATGGCTTGATAAGCCATGGGATTGTTGTCTTGCATGGTTTGAAGATAAGGGTTGCTACCCATAATTTCTTCGGGCGAAAGAAACAAGTTTTTAAGGCCAAATAAACCCATTAATATCATCAATCCACACATGATGAAACTCAAGGTGCAAATCACTTTTAAGAACTGTGGACGTTCGTTCATTACTATTGAGTCGAAAGATTCGTTTTCCATATTTTTTGTTTAGTTGATATTATTCTGTTTTAATAATGTTTTAAAATTAGCAATTTTCACCCAATACAAAATCCAACAAACAATTGCGCCAAGACCAGCAAAAATATTTAAAATAGGAATAAAACAACAACATATTAAAATACTATACACCAAACCAATAGTATAACCTGGGCGTTCTTCAATATTATTGACATTTCTTTTAGAAAATTCTGCTTTCAACGAATCTGCAAGTTTGTCAACTACTATAAAATTCCAAACAATATTAAACAATGGTATTAGTAATAACCAGACATTAGATGGGGGCATTTTACGATTCTCTGTGCTAACTTCATTTAATGTTCTTTGTAGTGTCAATAAATACAATATTTGAGGAATCAATGCAACTGCAACGACAATGAAAACACCAATTGTAACAATGGCAGTGCCGGCCGCAGCTTCGTTGATATTCCTGTATTTGAATTGTAATAAAATTAAATTTATCATTTTTTTGTAATTAAAGTATCAACGATTAATATTAAAAAGGATGATTATTTTTGTGTGTTATTTTCAATTTTTTCTAATGAAGAATGAATTCTAAAAACAACTATAAATCCTTCACATATCAATCGCCATAATAGATTAAGTGCAATAACAGAAAATAAGGCATAAATAATTTGACTGAAACTTAAGGATGCTCCTGATGTTAAACCCTCGGAATTAGAAAAAGCTGAGCTAAAAGAGTTCATCATTGATGAAATTTTATATGAAGAATATAAATTCATTACATAATATCCAATAATCCCCAAAATACCTATTGGATATAATATTTGAATAAATAATATAGCTGTCATTTTTTTGAATGTAAAGAAACTATATAAACTGCTTCTTTTTTCTATGTTTTGCCCTTCCATTATTTCATATGTTTTAGATTCAAACTATACATTATTATGAATGCTGCAGAAACCACGCTAGTAACCCACCATCCTGCATAAATCGTAGTTATTAAAACAATAATGTTAACAATTGCATACATCCAAAATCCACTTTTCTTAAGTTGGCCCATTTTAACAATACCAATTAAGGATAAAATTGCTAAAATTAAAGAAACTAAACCAATTCCAATTAATGCCGCAGTCCCCATATTTGCTATTCCATTTGTTGTTTCAGAAGCATGTTCGAATACTTGTTTTTGTTCGTCAGTCAAGCCTTCCATCACTTCAGCGTTCTGAGAGGCCGCACTCATTCCTATTCCTAGGAAACTCATTACCCAACTCGATAAAATCATAAAAATTAATGAGAATAATGCCCAAATGCTGCTACCTATATAGCTAAATATAGAAATAATAAAGAGTAAAGCCGGTTTTTTAGTTGGCGAAACTGTTGTTGTAGTTGTTTGTTCCATGATAAATAAATTAAGTTAATATTTGTTAAATAAATTATTCTGCTAAGTAAGTCAAAAATATTATTCAACCAAAAAATTAGTTAAATATTTTATTAACAATTCTCCTTCGATAAAAATATGAAGAATAAGAAAAGAATTTTCTAATCAAACTACCTCTACTCTATCTGCACTTTAATCAACAGCTATTACGCTAATTTCGACATTCACCCCAAGCGGTAGTTTAGAAACTTGCACTGTTTCGCGAGCAGGGAAATCACTCGTAAAATAAGAGCCATACACCTCGTTCACAGCAGCAAAATCATTCATATCGGCAAGAAAAATGGTTGTTTTTACCACATTCGCGAAACTCATTCCTGCATCAGTAAGTATGCCTTTCACATTTTCCATTACTTGTTTGGTTTCCGATTTTACATTTCCCAAAATCAGTTCGCCTGTCTTCGGATTTTTGCCCACTTGTCCACTAACAAAAAGCATATTACCCACCTTCACAGCATGGCTATAAGGCCCTATTGGAGCTGGTGCATTTTCTGATGTAATTATTTTTTTCATGATTTTATTATTAATTTTTAGATGATTATTTAAATTTTTGACAAAATTAAGAATATGTTTTATTTGTTCGTCTCTGAAAGATTTTTCAATTACAATTTCCTTTTAATAAAATTAATAATCATACCAATCTTTTCGTCTGCTCAATTTTAAATCCCGCAACACAGCCGACTTTACCAAAATATCAACCGAATACGACTGGCGGAAACCAAATGGTACCCAGTTAAATTTCATTTCCCAACAATGCAAATCTCTATAAATGTTAATTGAAGTCAAGGTAAGTTTTTTTGAAGTGAAATCGTAACCAGACGTAAGCGATATTTTCCATTTCTTAGTAAGGCTCAAGTCGCCATTAAATGTTGCCGATTGAGTCACTGTTTTGTTAATAGTATTCGAATAATTCAAGTTGTAATAAATGTTCAAACTCCAAGGAACATCAAAATCAACATACGCTTCGGGGTGCATACGTATATAATCCATTTCATCTTGAGTAGCTATAGGTGAAGCAGGCTTTGGTGTGGATGGCTTTTCCTTGCTTCTCAAACTGGTGCTAAACGAAATAGCACCTGCAGTTAGTCTTGTGAAATGTCCATCACTACTCAAATACGCAGCACTATCGCCACCAACATGATTCATCACGTACGGGTCGAGTGTGGCACCAGCAGTAATGTCAAGCTTTTTGAACAATCGAGTACGTCCATTCAAATTGATGGTAGTCCATTTATTGGTTGCTGCAGCCGCATTGTAAGCCACCGAGATTCCGAAATTATCAATCAAACTTACCTTCTTGAACACCACACCCGAATCGCTTTGCTGTTTGGTTTTTGCCTCCAAAGTATTGTTCAAACTGAACGCTACCAAGGCCGAACGACCAGCTCCAGGCGAACCATATATTCCATTCTGAAAGATTGAATACTGAGGCATTGCATGATTCACATCTCCTTCGGCATAATGATAATAACCGTATTGTCCTTCACTAAAATCAGGTCGATAAGTAGCTGTGATAGCAGGTGTAGCCACATGCCTTATTTGTTTCAAATGTTTTGTTTTGAAAAAATAATCGCCATAAAGGTGTGTTGTGAGGGCAGTGGAAAAATTAAAATCATTCGCTAGTTTAACACCATTCACCGTATCCTGAAACACATAATTCACATTCGAATCGTAGTGTTGATGAAGTGTTTGAAAGTACATACTACTTCCCATATTGATAGAAGGTGTGAGTGTAAATACTTTCAATACATTAAGTGAAGTGCTAATAGGAATAGCCAAATGAACCCCATTCTTCATCTGTTGCACAGTGCGATTGGTAAAGAAAGTGGAATCATAAGCTGATATATCATTTCGTGCACTCAATGCTGCACTCATACCTATTTTTTCATACCATTTATTTGTAGTGCTGCTTTTGCTTTTCATTGGATAGATTCTATTCATCGTCAATGAAAGTTCAGGCAAACTAGCATCTATCTTTTTAGTTTGAGTGTTCTGTGTATGCCTCAAATTGGCTGAAAAATTAAATGGTGTTCCTTGAAACGACTTGGAATATGCAATGTTTGATGAGAAGGTATTGGTTAAATAATCACCTGTTGGTGCTCCATTGTATTTACTATTTTTACTACTACCAGCATTCACACTTGCCGAAAACCTACTGCTAGGATGCGATTTCGGGTCTTGAATATGATTCCAATTGATGAAAAACAATTTTTGAATGGTGGCATTAGGTAATTCACGCTGACCAGTTACAAATTCCGAAAACTTAATATTCACTCTGCCATTGTAGTCATACCGTTCGGCATAACTACTGTTCGCACTCAAACCAAAACTGCCATTACCATAAATATCACCACGCAATGCCAAATCGAATTTTTCGCTATTGCCAAAGTAAAAACCTCCTTCTTTCAGAAAAAACCCTTGTCCTGCCGACTCCCCGTAACTTGGAATTAAAATTCCTGACGCTCTTCCTTTTTTGTTCGGAAAAAGACCGAAAGGAACTACAAGCGGTGTTGGGATATCAGCAATGTAAAGACATGCAGGTCCTGTCACAATTTTATCATCAGGAATTACCTTTATTTGTTTGGCTCCTATGTAATAATGAGGATGCTCTGCGTCACAAGTAGTGTACTTTCCGTGTGCCACATAGCAAATGTTGCTCGTATCTTTTTTAATGTCTCTACCATGTATAAACCCATCATTCTGTTGAGTAATTACATCGTTTATTTTTCCTTTTTTTGTTTTAAAGTTATAGGTAATTTTTCCTGCTGTAAATTTATCCTTCGCTTGAAGAAACACAGGCAATTGACTATCCTTACCAGCACTATCCTTTATACTGGTAGCAAACACAAGGTCCTTACCAAAATCAATTTCAATGTAACCTGCTTCCAGTTTAATATCTTGATAGGCAACATGAGCATTGTTATAAAGGTATGCTTTTTGATTCGCCATATCAATCAACATCGAATCTTTAGCATCATATGTTACCTTTTCTTTCAGAAACGAATCTTGGTCCACAGCTTTTTTTACCGTGTCCTTGGTCGATTTAACAGAGTCAGTATCGAATGTAGCAGTTTTAGCCTGAGAGTAACTATGTGTAGTTATTAACAAACAAACGAGGATAAAAATATTTTTAAATAATACGATACGCAATTTTTAAACTTAATTTTGTAAAATAAGTTGGTTTTGAAAGGCTCAAAACTAACTAAAAAAAGCAGACACTTATTTGTTGTTTCTAATGTTTGCCAACAAATGATTGTTTTAAATGGTTAATATCTAAAAAAGTAAAGCGTGAAAAAGTTTATTTATTTCATAATTATTTCTTCCTTCTGTTTTTTAGTCACCTCGTTCACTCCAAAATTCTTGCCAGTATTTGCTGTTAAGACAGTTGTAATAGATGCAGGGCATGGAGGGAAAGACCCTGGTTGCCATGGAAGTAAATACAAAGAAAAAGACATCGCTCTTGCTGTTGCACTTAAACTAGGTAAGTACATCGAAGAAAACATGAAAGATGTAAAGGTAGTGTATACACGCAAAACAGATGTCTTTGTTGAACTTCAAGAACGTGCAATGATTGCCAATCGCGCTAAAGCCGATTTATTTATTTGCATCCATTGCAATTCGGCTTGTGTACACGATAAAGTAAAAAGAAAAGATGTGTGCAGAGATGAAGTACATGGTGCCGAAACCTATGTAATGGGTATTAAAAATGAAAAAGGTAAGTTGGATGTTGCCAAACGCGAGAACTCGGCTATTTTGCTGGAAGATGATTATGTAAAAAAATACCAAGGCTTCGATCCTAATTCAGATGAATCATACATCATCATGAGTATGTTCAACGATACCTATCTCAATCAGAGTTTGGCCTTTGCTTCGAAAGCACAAAAACAATACGCTGGCAAAGCAGGTAGAGTGGATAAAGGTGTGAAACGTGCAAGTTTATGGGTGTTGTGGCGAACTTATATGCCATCTGTACTAACCGAAATAGGTTACTTAACAAATGCCGAAGAAGAACAATTTTTGGGTTCTAACAAAGGACAGGAATATGTTGCTTCTGGATTATTTCGTGCATTTCGCGATTACAAAGATGATGTTGAAGGTAGTGTAAAAAAGTATGATGATGATTTTGAAAAACAACTTCCGTATAAACGAACCAAGGAAGATTCGTTAGAAATAGAGAACAATAAAAAACAACCAAAGAAAGAAACGATTGATACCACGAGTACCGTTTCTGTTCATAATGATATAGAGATTGAAAATAAAAATAAGCAAGAAGCGAACAAAAAAGAAATAAAGGATAACAAAGAAACTAAAAAGGAGATTAGTAATGAAACTGACGATATCGTTTATAAGGTTCAATTAATGTCATCAGACAAAAAGATACCGCTCACATCTGAGAAATTTAAAGATGTTAGTCAACCAGGAGAATACACCGAGAAAGGAATATTCAAATACACAGGAGGAAATTTCAAAACAAAACAAGAGGCTGTAAAGCTTCAGAATGAATTGAGGAAAAAGGGGTTTAAAGAAGCCTTTGTGATTGCTATGCAAGGCGAAAAAAGAATTCCGCTCAAATAATTACAATAAATCATTAATTTTGCAAAAATAGAACTAAGTTACTATCGTGAAAATAAAAAAAGAAGTTAAAGTAGGAGTGGTTGTTACAATGGCTATAGCATGCCTTATCATTGGATTCAACTTCCTCAAAGGAAAAAATTTCTTTACCACACAACGAGAATATTATGCGGTGTACAACGATATCGATGGGCTTGTAGAAGCTAATCCTTTACTCATTAATGGATTTAAAGTGGGTATGATTGGTAAAATAAAAATATTACCCAATACTGGCGGTAGAATATGTGTTGGGCTTGTGCTTGACAACGATGTTAAAGTTCCTTTTAATTCAGTTGCTAAAGTGGTAAGCTCCGATTTATTGGGTTCAAAAGCAGTTTCCTTATTGCTCGGGAATTCACCTGCAGAAGCTAAAACAGGCGATACCTTATTTTCATCGCAAGAAGACAATTTAAAACAAGCTGTTAATAAAACCATCGCTCCATTACAAGTAAAAGCACAAGCTTTGCTTGCTTCTCTCGATTCGTTGATGATTGTTTTTAAACAAGTTTTTAATGAAAACACTCAGAAAAATCTTTCTAAGAGTTTCGAAAGCATAAAGGATGCGATAGGTTCATTAGAAACTACTTCCTTCCGATTAGATACATTAGTGAAAACCGAGAAAGTGAAAATTTCGAGTATCCTCACTAAAATTAATAAACTAGCCACCACCCTTGCCGATAACAGTGATAAGCTTGGAAATGTTATCAGTAATTTTTCGAACATTAGCGATTCAATTGCTAAATCAAATCTTATTTCGGCTATTAATAATGCTGATGTTGCATTAAATCAAGCATCGGTAATTATGACAAAGATTAACAAAGGTGAAGGCACCATGGGCATGCTTATAAACAATGATAGTCTTTACAAAAAACTTGACAGAACTGCTGATGATTTGGATAAATTATTGAAAGACGTTCGCATTAACCCTAATAGATACATCAACATTCGAAACAAGCGTCAGCCTTATAAAGAATAAAGTTGAGCTGATTGATTGATGAAGGTTTAGAATTTAGATTAAAGTATAGAATTTCCTCTTATGATTGCAATAGTTATTTTTATCGTTTTGTTTGGTGCAGGCTCCGTATGGTTTACAATGAATGTAATAAAGGTGAGACGAAATGTGTTGATTGGCAAAGAAATTGACCGCAAAGACAATGCTGCCCAACGCTGGAAACTGATGACACTCGTGGCATTGGGACAACGAAAAATGTTTGAAAGACCCATACCTGCTATCTTACATCTTTTCCTATACGTAGCCTTTATCATCACTCAAATTGAACTTATTGAGATAGTAACCGATGGTGTTACAGGTAGTCATCGCATGTTTTTGCCTTATCTTGGAGGCTTTTACACCTTCATCATTAGCTTCATCGAAATATTATCCATACTTGCTTTTATTGGAACCATTGCTTTTCTATCCAGAAGAAATTTATTGAAAGTACCACGTTTGGTAAAAAGCGAATTGAATGGATGGCCAAAGTTGGATGCTAACTTTATTCTTTTGGGCGAAATCACCTTGATTTGTTTTATCTTTATGATGAATGGTGCTGACGAAGTACTTTTCAGAAACGGTTGGTCGCATGTTTCCGAAAGTTCAGGTTCATTTGGATTTGCTATCAGTCATCAATTAGGTCCTATCTTGTTCGGCTCTTTGTCCGAATCTTCTTTACATATCGTTGAACGTATTGGTTGGTGGGGACATGTGATGATGGTTCTTGGGTTTTTAAACTACCTACCTTATTCAAAACACTTCCATATTTTATTGGCCTTTCCAAATGTTTATTTTTCCAATCTATTGGCAAAAGGAAAATTCACCAATCTGGAATCGGTGACCAATGAAGTAAAACTAATGTTCGACCCTAATGCTGTTGTGCCTCCTAGTGATGGCGCACCTATGCGTTTTGGAGCAAAAGATGTAATGGATTTAACTTGGAAACAATTATTAGATTCGTATACCTGTACCGAATGTGGAAGATGCACATCATCTTGTCCGGCAAATATCACAGGCAAGCTACTATCGCCACGAAAGATAATGATGGACACACGCGACCGATTGGTAGAAGTGGGTAACATAATGGATAAAAACAAAGGTGCATTTGTTGATGATGGAAAATCGTTGCTTGGCGATTACATTTCGCCAGAAGAACTTTGGGCTTGCAATTCGTGCAACGCTTGTGTGCAGGAATGCCCTGTGAACATCGACCCTTTGAGTATCATCATTGAAATGAGAAGGTATATGGTGATGGAACAGAGCTCTGCTCCTACTGAACTTAATATGATGTTTACCAACATCGAGAACAATGGTGCTCCTTGGCAGTTTAGCCAAGCAGATAGATTAAAATGGGCTCAAGAATAAACCACAACCATTCACTTGAATGAGAGTGTTTATAAAAATTAGATTATTAAAACTGAATTTCCAAAAAGTTGGAATTGATAAAAAGAGTGATGTATGAGTGATTTAAAAGTAACAACAATGGCTGAGTTCTTCGCCAAAGGCGAAACTCCTGAGGTATTGTTTTGGGTGGGATGTGCCGGAAGTTTTGACGATAGAGCGAAAAAAATTACACGAGCAATTGTAAAAATATTGAATCATGCTAATGTGAAATTTGCAGTATTGGGTAGCGAAGAAAGTTGCACAGGCGACCCTGCAAAACGTGCAGGAAACGAATTCCTCTTTCAGATGCAAGCAATGAATAACATTACCGTGTTGAACGGATATGAGGTAAAAAAAATAGTAACAGGTTGCCCACATTGCTACAATACACTAAAGAATGAATACCCTTCGCTTGGAGGAAATTACGAAGTAGTGCATCATACCGAATTGATACAAGACTTGCTGAACAAAGGAAGAATAACAATTGAAGGCGGAAGTTTTAAAGGAAAAAAAATTACTTTTCACGACCCTTGTTACCTTGGACGAGCCAACGATGTGTACGAAGCACCTCGCGAGGTGATGATAAACCTTGAGGCCGAACTGATGGAAATGAAACGAAGCAAAGCCGATGGCCTATGTTGTGGTGCTGGTGGAGCTCAAATGTTTAAAGAAGCCGAGAAAGGTAACAAAGAAGTGAATGTAGAACGAACCGAAGAAGCACTGGCTCTAAACCCTGATGTGATTGCTGTTGGTTGCCCTTTTTGCAATACCATGATTACGGATGGTGTGAAGCATTTCAATAAAGAAGAAAAAGTGAAAGTGCTGGATGTTGCCGAATTGATAGTGCAAGCTAAAGGGCTTTAATAGGTTTAGTTTTACTTTCTATTAGGGCAGGCAGTTTCTCTCTCTTCGTTTCCCTTTGCCCTTGTTGGTGTTTTCACCAACAAGTTTGATTTAATTAATCTTACTTTTTTATTTAACAGGTTTGTTGGTGAAAAAACACCAACAAAGGCAAAAATAGATTTAGTTTTACTTTCTATTAGGGCAGGCAGTTTCCCTTAGTTTGGCGTAGCGTCTCGCTACGTCATATACAACAAGTCCTCTGGACTTTTTTTATTTGTTTAAGGCGGGACGCCTTGTTAAACTGGACGTAGCGGGACGCTACGCCTAACGGGGGCGAAAATATTTATTTCATTTCACTTCTTTTGTCCATTCTATTAATTCGTTTAATTTTCCTTTGTCAAAATATCGTAAACCGAAAATATTATTTGGTGTTGTAAGATTTACAAGTTCATAAGTAAATAACCAATTACGTAAACTTTTAACACTTGAGGAACAGATATACATTTCATCATCTCTAAAATCATAGGATAGTTTAATTGTGTCTTTGCTGGTATATATATAATAATTTAAATAGTAATCGCTGCAATCTTCGCAAGTAACAATACCGCAATCATCAAAACCATCTTTGTTAACTGTGTTCTTTTTCTTATTATGTATATTTATCTTTTTAATTGTGTCTGCTAAGGGAACATTAATAATAAAGCTGTTGGTGTATATTTGATTTACTATTTGTTTTAATTTATTTGGGCTAAATGAGATGTTTATTTTTTTATAGAAAGTGGTATCTTTTTTATAATATACACTTCTTGTTTTCATCTTATCTGCTATTAAAATTGATTTTTGATTTTTAAAATTAATTGTTTGTCCATATCCACCTGCAATTGATGGACTACTTACAGAATAGTTTATTTGTAAACCTATGATGTCAAAAGTTGTGTCTTTAATATTTGCATTTAATGCTTTGGCTTGTCCAAATGTTGTCTGGGCAGAAAGAATAAATATTAGTAACATTAAGTTATTTTTCATTATTAGGGTTTGCCCTTGTTGGTGTTTTAACCAACAAGCTTAATTTGGTAATTATTACTTTCTATTCATTTGGTTTCATTGGTAAAAAAACACCAACAAAGGCGGTAAATGGGTTGTCAGGATTGTGAAGACCACATTCCTTGTTCATACTTACCTGTTTTTATGTCTATGTCTAATGTTTGTCCGCTACCTTTTCCATTCGCATTTTCATAATCGGTTGTTTCTATTATCCATTTTGGTTCGGTACCAAATATTTCAAAGTGAATATAAAATTTTCCATCTACAAGTTTCAAACCTGCTTTTACTCCAATGTTGTAAGCTGTTGTCATATCAAAATAAAATGGACAGTTCGGATTGTTCTTTTTACAACGCACGATTTGTTTCTTTACAACAGTTGTTTTAATGGTGTCAACTTCAAACGCGTTACAAAAGATTGGAACAATATTCTTTCCGTCTTTGCATTTACTGTCTATTACTGAAAAGAAAACAACTCTTTCACTTTGCGTTCTATGAACAGAATTATATATTAAATATTTCTTCACGAATTCATTTCCAAACTTTCTGTTTAAATATTTAGTTGCGTTAAGTTCGCAAAGCGAATCCCTATGATGTTCAATGAGTGCGTCCCTTTTATTTTTTTCTTCATAGGAAAGGTTCTGCCCGTATATAACATTTGAAAGAAGAATAAAGAAAAGAAGTTTTCGTAATTTCATTTTTACTTTTCTCTGACTTTCGTTTTGTAGTCTGGTCATTTCTGTTTCAAGCTACTTGCGTTCCGTGTCTGTTGTAATACTGTTTAATGCGTCAACTGTTGCTTTCCCAAAGTCAGGTGGGTTTTGGTTTACTACTTTCTGGTTTTTATACTTTTCTACCAATTCTTTGAACCCTTGCTTTGCTTCTTCCTGTGTTAATTCGTTTGGGTCAATTTCGTCCAAATGAAGTTCGTCAAGTGGTATTTTCGCAACCCTTTCTAAAGTGCTTTCTTGTTTCGGTTTCTTTTTCACGTTTCTGTCTGTTAAGTCCCGGTCGCCTAAAGTTTGAAGTGTTTATAATGTTATATTATTGGGGGATTTTTCAAAGACAATTCAAATTTATCCATTCTGCCCACCTTCAACACTTGCTAATATTCTCACTCATCAAGATGTAAAGCCAATTGTTCCACTTTTATTTTCTCTGTCAATCCGTGGTTATGCAATGCAAAATGGTCAGTATTGAAATTACAAACCAAAGCCTCCACCACAGTTCGCCTGTTTTCAATACTTCCACCATTATGATAAAAATGGTCTTTTGTCACCACATTAAATTTACTCCAATACTTTTCAATCATATCATTTTGTCGCCAGTCGTTATGATGCCAAGTCGATAATATAAATTTCGCTTTCGTTTCACTCAACAAATTGAATAATAATTCTTCGTCTTGTTCAGTCCACCCATTGTAGTAGTCCACATGTCGGCCATAGTAGGGAGGGTCGCAATAAATAATATCATTCTTAGTAGCCAATGGAATTATTTCCGCGAACGATTTATTATGAAACACCCAATTCGGTTCGGGTTGTATTATATTCGAAACTTTTAATAGTTGATTCGTTATTTTAGTAATGTATGCTTGTACAAATCGATCAGGTTTTTTACAAAACGGAATATTCCAATTTCCTTTTCCATTAAATCGCATCATTCCATTAAATCCTGCCCTCGAAAGAAATATAAAATCGTATGGCGAATATTCGCCACCGTTAAATCGTGAACGAACCTTTAAATAATGTTCATATCCTTTATTCTCAGCCTTGCTCAGTAGTTCCCCTTCATACTCAAGATACTGTTTCATCAAAGGAGCAGTAATTTCATGTTGTTGAACTCCTTTATAAAAATTAATAATATGTGGATTTGTATCGTTCAGTATTGCCGTTTTATAACCCGAATTAAAAGCAACCACACCAGTTCCCAAAAATGGTTCTATCCACTTGCCTTTAACATTCGGAGCAAGTTCCATTATCCAAGGAATTAATTTGGTTTTAATTCCTTGACTTTTTATAGGTGGTATTACTATTTTTTTAATCATTGTCTTCGGTTTCGTCCTCGTCCTCTTCTTTTAAATTCTCAATAATTTCTTTATTCCTATTTAAAACCTCCATACCTCTTTCCTTGTATTCTAGGTAGCTTTTCAGATTTTTATATGGTCGAGGAATACCCGTTTCTTTTGAGCTTTGCTCATCCACAAAGTACATCCAATAATCATCAAACACATGTTCGCCTAACTTCGAGAAAATACCTGTTCCATTAAGTAACTCGTCAATACTTTTTGTCGAACCTATATTTCTTGTATTTCCACTTCCTTTTGTAGCTGAAGCTATTTTAAATTTCGGTTGTACAAAAAACTGAAAATCTCTTATCACCGATTCTATCTTATCTAATTCATCCAATGAATATACATATTTCTCATTTGGTTTGTCATTTGCGTGTGAATACAATACACCTAACACAACATGCGAAGAATACTCGTTGTAAGGATAAGTAATACTTTCTCTTTTATTATCTCTCTTGCGAAAATAACCTTGATAAGTACCTAATGTCATTCCTTTAATTTTATTTTTGGTGTCTTTCACAGTACTTTTTATATCAACCGCAAACTTTTCGCCTGATTTGTTCGAAATAAAAGTAAGGTCTGGATAGAAGTTTTGTTTCGTCTGATTTTCTAATGTCAAATCATATTTTTGTGCGAATTTTTCAAACTCAGGTATAAGGAGTAATTCTATCACTTTTGAGACTACTTTCGTATCCACAGAAATAGTATAAATTCGTTTCGTAATATCAATAAAGCCTTTAACAATCCAATCACCTTTTTCAGTAGCAATTATCTTATTGTATTCCGCAACCTCAGTTTGTAGTGCTAATAAAAATTCTTCTTTATTCATTGTACAAAGTTAATTAAAAAATATCTTATTTTCTTATTTGTACCTCTTTACTTGTGATTAAAAATCCACACAAACAAATATACCATTAATATCACTCACAAAAAAAATCCCACCAAGTTTCACCCCAGCAGGATTTTTTCCTCATTCGTACATTCGTGCAATTCGTATTTCGTAAAGCACCAGTTCTCAAATCTCACATCTCAAATCTAATATCTTTTTACAACTTCTTCAGCTTTATCTCCATTTTCACCACTTCATCACTTATCCCCACATTCGTCTTTTTATCCACCTCATAGCCTGCCAATTCACTCACCACATCCGCATTCCCATGCTCCATGCCTTTATAGCGGCTATAACCTTTTTTGGTGCTGTATTTTATCAACTTCTTATCTCCTATCATCGCTATCGTTTTCACTTTCGCAAGCAACACATTTGTTTCAGAGTCAAA
The DNA here is from genome assembly GCA_903911435.1 of uncultured Bacteroidota bacterium. Lineage (GTDB taxonomy): Bacteria > Bacteroidota > Bacteroidia > 2-12-FULL-35-15 > 2-12-FULL-35-15 > 2-12-FULL-35-15. The sequence goes on along the minus strand of CAIWDF010000090.1, from coordinate 19,723 downwards.
ATATTTCACCACCAAATTCAAATGCTTAATGGCAGCCGCTTTGCCCACCTTGGTTTGCACCATCCAATCCTCCAAAAGAGACGGAAAATACGAAGCCACAATTTTTTCAATCTGTCCTTTCGGTACATCAGCCTCATCTAGCAGCGGAGTTATCACATCCGTAGCAGTTGCCTTTTTCTCACTCACAGCCTCCTTGTTCTCATTCATTATCGCCTCATAGTCATCAATCACGCCCTCCATTTCAGTAATATCAGCAGCCTTCAAATTTGTCAACACATTAATTTTACCCTTCATTATTTCCTTCAAATCCTTAGCCCTTGTCCATGCAGTATTTGCCTCACCAGCATCTATATACGACTTAGGTTTATCCAACAAAAGCTCCAAATTAGTCAACCCCAATTGATGCGCCTTAATGTTTCCACGCAATTCATACTTATACACCGTGTCCACCATCTTCTGTTTCTTCAGCGCCTTATCATCCGTTATCACAGTCGTGTCGCTCGCCTGTTTTTCATCAGCCATCTTCACAGCCTTCACCTTTTCGTCAAACGAAGACTTCTCGGCAGCATATTCATCCACCGTTATCAAATCATCATTGTTTTTTGTGCAGAAATCTTGCGCCCTTTTATCTGCATTATAGCGGGCTAATTGCTTTTTGTTCATGACAGTTTATTTTAAAGTTTACATCAAAAGTAGAGCCTCCAATAAATCCATAAAATGACTTTCGTCAACCATTATGATGACAATTGTCAAGTTCGCACCTCCAGTTCATCATCCTTTTTCTTCCATTTCTCCCGAAAAATAAGGCAAAAACACACTTTTTTATTCTCCTCAAAATACCCAAAAAGCCCTCAAATTTTTTTTCAACAAAAAAAATCAACCAAAAACATCAAAAAAAAGCATTAAAAAAGCGCAAAAAAAACACTTAAAAAAAACAACGAAAAAAATCGAGCAAAAAAATCAAGAAAAAAACACCAAAAAAAACATCAAAAAAACACGCAAAAAAAAATCACACTCCATTTTTTCAAAAAAAACACCAAAAAACACCAAAAAAAGCTCAAAAATCAAGTCCATCGCTCTCAAAATTAAGTCCACTGCGTTCAAAATCGAGTCCACTGAACAGAAAATCGAGTCCATCGCTCTCAAAATCGAGTCCACCGCATCCAAAATTAAGTCCACTGCATCCAAAATCTAGTCCATCGCACTCAAAATTAAATCCACTGAACGAAAAATCAAGTCCACTGCATCCAAAATATAGTCCACCGTCCAAAAAATCAACACCGCCAACTTTGAATGTAACCATGCATTGCACGAATGCTTTTTTTTCGAGAAGAAATAAGGGTTTAAATCAATACGTTAAGTACTTTAAACGCAGTGAGAGATACCTGTCCCAGTTGCAAAAACTTTATGAATAGTTACACTTCGAAATTCTATTGTTCAAATGTTCAGCTGTTCGTTTGTTCGAACAATTGAACAATAGAATAAGCGAATACTAGAACAATTGAACCATTGCCTATTCGCTATTAACTTATTAATAGCCTTTCTGCCTTAGTGTCTTCGCGGTAAATCTATTGACCAATTGCCTACTGCAAAATTGCAGAATTGCCTTTAGCTCCGTTGATAATGCATCACCACAATGCCACAATCAAACTGTTTTGCGTTTATCAGTTTTAGTTTCAGTGTGCCTTCGTATTGCGAAAAGATAGATAAGCCTTTGCCAATGGCCGAAGGATTGATAAATAAATAATAATCATCAATAAGGTTGGCTTTGATAAGTGCCGAAACGAAAGTGGCACCTCCGTAAGCAATGATATCAGCGCCCGGTTGGCTTTTCAAACTTGCTATTTCGGCAGCTAGTTCCCCTTTGGCTAGTTGGGTGTTGGGCCATTTCGATTGGTCGAGCGTGCGGGTAAATACCACTTTTGGGGTATCGGTAAATTTGATGCCTGCTTCATGTTGTGCATCGTTCGCATCGGCTGCTACTGTTGCCCAATACGGAATAAAACCTTCGGCCAGCTGTCGACCAAGCACTATACAATCGACCGGTTGGGTAAGTTCGGCAACAAATTGTTTTAGTTCTTCGTCCCAATTCCATTCCATCCAATCCATTTCGCCAGTAGGCGTTCCAACAAAACCATCGATGGTAAGTTGCATTTGTAATTTTAGTTTTCGCATCATTAAATCAAGTTGTTCGTTTGGTTAATGCTGCGAATTTAAATTAATTTTCAAATTAATAACACAGAATACAAAATGAAAGAAATGAAAACTTGAAAAATACTTATCTTTGACAAAAAAAACTTGAATGAAAAACATAGAAACCATGCCCGATGCTTCAAAAGTATGGGTGTATCAAAGTAAAAGAATACTGAGCGATAACGAAGTAAACATGATAGCCGAAGCAGGCGCTAAATTTGTAGAAAATTGGACTGCACATGGTGCCAAATTGGATGCCTGCATTGATGTTGTTCACCATCGTTTCATTGTTTGCTGTGTCAACGAGGGTCAAGCCACGGCTAGTGGTTGCAGTATCGATTCGTCCATCCGTTTCATGAAAGAAGTGGACACTGCCTTAAAACTTGATTTATTCGACCGTATGCAGGTGGCTTACCGAATGGGAAATACAATAGAATCGTGTAGCATGAGCGAACTAAAAAACCTTGCTAGTGCGGGAAAGGTGAATAGCGAAACCATTGTGTTCAACAATATGGTGACTACCAAAGCTGAACTAGAAAAAGCTTGGGAACTGCCATTAAAAGAAAGTTGGCAGAAACGAGTATTAGCCTAGTGTTCCACAGGTACTTCTTTCGTCCAACCTTGTAAGTTGTTGGCCATGCTGCGTAGCAAAAGTTCAAGTTGTTGCAATGCAGGCGGGCCAGCTTGTCTATCGGTAACCGATTTCAATTCGCCATCGTACGAATAGGTAACAACCACCGAAGGAAAATCAGAAGTTTTCGAAAGGTATTCTTTATCGAATCCTAGGAAATTAGCTTTATCAAAGGCTTCCACCACTTCACTCAATTCTTTATCTGTAATCGGTTTGGTGTATCTACCAAGTCGTTCAACATTCAATTGTCCAACAAATGTCATGGTTTTAGTACCACCATTGATGGTGAACGTTGTTACCGGACATTTACCAAAACAGGCAGTTTGTCGGCAAGTGATGATTATCTTCGAGAGGTCTTTCGTAGGCTTAGTTACAGCTGTTTGTTGAGGTTTGTTGCATGGAGCAAGTATCAAAATAAAAAAAGAATACAGAAGAGTTTTCATGATAAAAGGTATATTATTTGAATAAAGGCATTAAAAGCAATATGCACGAAAGGGCTACCAAAACAGCTACTGCCGACCAACCGATAATATTATTTAAAGGTTTGTTCACATGTTTTCCCATGATGCGTTTGTTGTTTACAAGTAATATCATGCACACTAATACTACTGGCAATAGCATACCATTAAGCACCTGCGACCATAAACTAATAGCGATAAGTGGTGCATTTGGAATAAGAATAATAAGAGCCGAAATAACGATGATGCTTGTATACAGATAATAAAACTCTGGAGCTTCTTTCCATTTCTTATCTATTCCAGCCTCAAACCCGAATGCTTCGCAAACATAAAAGGCTGTTGCCAATGGCAAAATAGTAGCCGAAAATATAGAAGCAATGAATAATCCAAAAGCGTAAACAAATCCTGCTAATGCTCCAGCCAAAGGTTTCAGGGCCATGGCTGCATCTTTGGCTTCGTTGATGACGATTCCATTTTCGTGCAAAGTAGATGCACAAGCAATGATGATGAAAAAGGCAACCACCACAGTGGCGATGCATCCAATAAGTATATCAATGAGAACATATTTATAGTTCTTCATTTTTAGTCCTTTTTCAATTACCGATGATTGCATGTAGAATTGCATCCATGGAGCAATGGTGGTACCCACCAAACCAATGACCAATGCAATGCTTTGTGAGGTCATGTCGAGCTGAGGATGAACAATGGAATTTCCTATTTCGGCCCAATGAGGTTTCCCCATTATTGCTGAAACAATATAAGTTAAGAGGCAGACACTAAAAACAAGAAATATTTTTTCCGCACTCTGATAAGTCCCCTTGACGACTAAGACCCATATTCCAAAAGCCACCAATGGCACCGAGATGTATTTATTTATTCCAAACACTTCCATACTACCTGCCACACCTGCAAATTCTGTGGTAGTGTTTCCAATATCGGCAATCAACAAACCAACGAAAATAAAGAAGGTAACCTTTACACCAGCATTCTCACGAATTAAATCAGCCAACCCTTTACCAGTTACTATTCCCATCCGAGCATTCATCTCTTGAATAATAATAAGTACGATGAACGAGGGTATTAAGGTCCACACCAATTTATAACCATAAAGCGCACCCGCAACAGAATACGTGGTGATACCTCCAGCGTCATTATCCACACTTCCGGTAATGATACCTGGGCCAAGAACAGCAGCAAACACTGCTAGTTGTGCCCAAAATCTTTTTCTTTTTATCTTTAATAAAGCCATAAAACAATAGACATTTAATTATTTGGTTTTACCTTTATTTAGCAAATCTTCAACGATATCATCTATCACCACCATGCCTTCCAATTGCTTTTGTTTATTAATAACAGGCACAGCCAATAAATTATATTTCGAAACAATTTCTCCTAGTTCGTCAATATTATCATCATCAAACACCGTCACAGGATTTTTCTTCATAATGTCTTTCATTGTTGAATCGGGATGAGCCACCACGATGTCGCGAAGAGTAACGGATGAAAGAAATTTGTCCGTTTGATCAATTACAAAGAGAGCATAAATAGTATTTGCCTCCGGCTTTTGTTCACGCAGAAAAATGAGTACATCATTCACTTTTGTGTTTTCTTTAAACGAAAGGTAATCAGTACTCATAATACTTCCAACCGAATGTCCTGGATACTCGAGAAGTTCACGTACTTCTTCCGAAGACTCCTTGTCCATCTCCATGAGCAACTCCTCTGCTTTTTCTTCACCAAGTTCTTCTAACAAATCGGCAACCTCATCAGCAGGCATCTTTTCGAGTACATCAGCAGCTTTTTCAACTGAAAGACTCTCGATGATTTGCACTTGTGCATGAGGTTCAAGTTCCTCCAATACATCGGCTGCATGTTCATCATTCAAAGCTTCGAACACTCGTGAACCTTCGTACTTACCAAAATCTTCGATAATATCAGCTACATCAGATGGGTGAAGAGTTTCCAATTTCGCCACTGTTTTAGAAAGTTTTATTCCCGAATGGCCATAATCAACCGCTGCAATATCATCCCAAAGAAAGAACTTTGAAGGAATTGAAACTTTGAATGGTTTAAGTAAAGTAGTTATCTTTTTAGCAACACCTAATCGTCTCAACAGGCCTTCTACCCCAACATCTACAGCCACAGCATAGATGCCAGAGGGAATAGAAACTAACCTTATATCATTTACTCGAACAAGTTTTCTACCATTAATATCGACAATTTGTTTGTCGAGTACATTATCCACCAAGAAAAGGGAGTGATGAATCACATCCACAGCGGGGTGTTCTATCTTTTCGCAAATGATTTTATAGTTATCGTTTTTCTTTTGAATCTGTATGAATTGAGAATTCAGATAACGAATTTGCTTTTTGTGTTTTATTTGAAAAGCGATTACTTTAGGGCGAATAGGCTCGTTATCTGGATGTATTGGAGTTTGATTTTCAATAATCAAATCCTTAAGGATACCAATGGTTTTACCATCGAGTCCAACACATTTGGTACCAATTAAACGGCTTAAATAAAATGTTATTTGTGAAGTCATTTTTGCCTCCTATCTTTTGTAGTGAAGAAGGAAGCAGTGACTGAAAGAAAATCAGAATGCCGCCCGCTTTACTGTGGTTTATTTATTTTACTATACGTAGGGCCTTCGTCCATTATTGTTTATTCCTGATAAAAATCGCGCAAAAATAGATTTTATTTCTTGAATGGGAAAACATTTTTTGAAAACATCTCAAACTTTAATTTAATTTGTGAATCCTGAATGGTCAACGCAAAAAATGAGTTGATTAACTTTTAAAATAGGTATGATTTTATTTCGATGGTATTTTTTTATACTTTTGTGCTTCACTTATCTTGAAATAAAAAAACAGATGAAGAAAAATCTTATTCTATTATCATGTATTACTTTGCTGTCATCTTCTTTATTTGTCAGTAGTTGTAAAAAAGATCCGAAAGACACCACTAGTCCTATCTTAACAATGTATGGTCCAACCACCATGTATTGGCAACAAGGAAAATCTTATGCTGATATGGGTTGTTCGGCCAACGATGATAAAGATGGAACGGTAGCCGTAACAAGTACTGGAAATGTGAACCCTGACGTTGTTGGTACCTACACTATAATATATACTGCAAAAGATGAAGCAGAAAACTCGGTAACGGCAAGCAGAACAGTAAAAGTTGTGAATTTTGATGGAAAATATGATTTGGTGCAATATTCTTGTAGCGATACATCTAGAAATACTGTTCCTACTCACCCTGATTCCTCAATAGTTACAGCCATCAACATTCCTACCTACTATGATTTAACAATAAGTAATTTCGCTAGACGCCCGGCTAACATTGCTATAACTTCTTTTATGGGAACTAGCATCACGGTATTAAATCAACCTGCCGCTAGTGGAGGAACAGACCAAATTGAAGGGCAAGGTAGTATTAGTGGAATGGGAATAGGAACTGATAAATTAAAACTCACTTTCCACTTTAAAGAAATCAATTCCATCGATTCTCTAATACAAGGAACAGCAGTTTTCACCCATCGGTGATAAAATCATTGGTATTAGAATTAAGCACAAAAAAAAGCCTCGAAATATTTCGAGGCTTTTTTGTTGTTAAGGAATTAAAGATTATCCTTTTCCTTGACCAGCTTTTACTTTAGGAGCATCTTTTTTAGGTGCTTCTTTTTTAGCAGGTTTTGCAGCTTTTTTGTGGTCAGCTTCGTACTTTGCAGTAGAATCAGCTACCATTTTTGCTTTTGCTTCTTCAGCAAATTTAGCAGTTGAGTCAGCAATTGCTTGTGCTTTAGCAGCTTCTTCAGCAGCTTTAGCAGCTTCAACAGCAGCAATTGAATCTTGTTTTGCTTTTTCCATTTTTGCTTTTTCTTCAGCAGATGGACCGCAAGCTACGAATGTAAACATTCCTGCAACGGCAACTAGTGTAAAAATTTTTTTCATTTTTTTGTTATTTATATTGATTAATCGACTGCAAAAGTAGTACTAATTTTAGTGGAACAACAAAAAAAGACTTCCATTTAACAAAAGTTATGTATATTTGCACCCGAATTTTAAATCAACCATTAAAAATTAAAAACAAAATGAAAAAACAAATTTTAGGAGCAGCTTCAATTGCTTTAGTAGCATTATCTATAGTAAACACAGGATGTAAAAAAGGAACAGACGACACCACTAAACCTGTAATCACGGTAGTTGGTTCAAATCCTTATTACATTCAAAAATCAACTGTATGGTCAGATCCAGGAGCTACTGCATCTGATGATGTTGATGGAACAATTTTAGCACAAACTTCTGACAGCCCATTGATGAGCGCTACAGGAACTTACACTATCACTTATATTTCAAAAGACAAAGCAGGTAATCAAACAACAGCAACTAGAACTGTTAACGTTGTTGACATTGATGGATACTATGCTACTGTTTTAGATTACAGCCCTGATACTGTAGGTGTAACACCAAGTAACTATAATGAAACAATGCATTTGTCAAATACAGGAAGTGGAAGAGTTGACCTTACCAAATTTGCTGATTATACAAGTGGAAGTGTTTATTTCAATATGACTAGCCCTAATGCTTTAACTGTTCCTTCACAAACAGTTTCGTGTGGTAATCCTTCTGCAAGCAGAACTTTTAGTGGATCAGGAACTATTAGCACCACTTCAACTCCTTCGGTTTCTATCACATTTACAGAAGTAACGAATGGAACGACTATTCATTCTAGAGATACTTACGCTAGATAATCATTTTAGCTTATTATTAAATAAAAGTCCCGCATTTCTGCGGGACTTTTTTGTTTTCAGTAATTCTATTTTAGTACTTTTGACCACTTTTCAGCTAAATCAATATTGAAAGAAATTAATGGATAAGTATCTCAAGCCAGTAACCATTCTCACCAAACGTCTCGCCTTACTTCTACTTCTTTATTCAGTTTGTCGTATTTTATTTTTCTGGTTCAACCACACTTTTTTTTCAGGCTTAAGTATTGGTGGGTTTCTCCTTTTATTATTTAATGGAATACGATTCGATGTTTCTGTTGTTATTCTTTCCAATTCTATATTTCTTTTATTAGTTCTTTTACCATTCCCTTTCCGTGAAAACAGGATCTACCAATCCTTCCTAAAGTGGTTATTCATTATGGTGAATAGCATCGCTATGTTGGCAAATTCTGTCGACTTTGCTTATTTTAAATTCACCATGAAACGCACCACATCTGATGTGTTCAATTTTTTTGGAGGGGGTAAGGGTAATGACTTAGGAAGACTTCTCCCTACTTTTCTAAAAGATTATTGGTATGTATTTCTACTTTGGGCTTTGTTTTCTTGGGCAGTTTACCTTATCTATAAGAAAACCGAAAAACCATTGAAGTTGATTTGGGATGGCAAACAATACCTCTTTCAATTCCTTATTTATTGTTTCTGCATCGGTGTTTTCATCATTGGATATAGAGGTGGATGGCAACTGAAGCCTATCACCACAGTGAATGCAGTGGAATACACCACCGTAAAATACATCCCTGTGCTTGTGAACACTCCCTTCACTATTCTCAAAACATTAGATGTTGAAGGAATTGAGCCAAAAAAATATTTTTCAAACGAAACCGAACTTGCTGCTATTTATAGTCCTTACCATAAAAGTAAAAAGGAAGGGTTCAAGAAATTAAATGTATTTGTAATTTCACTCGAGAGTTTTTCGAAAGAGTATATTGGTAAACTGAATGGGAGAAAAACAGGATATACTCCCTTTCTCGATTCGTTGATGCAAGAAAGTTTTACCTGTACGAATGCTTTTTCGGATGGAAAAAAATCCATTGAAGGAATTCCAGCTATTGTTGCTAGCATTCCAACATGGTCTAACGAACCTTATATCTTTTCGCAATATGGAAGTAACCAAATCAATAGTCTTGCAAGCTTGCTAAAGAAACATGGCTATTATTCTGCCTTTTTTCATGGCGGAGATAATGGGACCATGGGCTTTGATGTATTCGCTAGTTTTGCAGGATATGATAATTATTATGGTAGAAAGGAATACAATGACGAAAAAGATTACGATGGAAATTGGGGAATTTGGGATGAGGAGTTCATGCAATACACCGCTAATACGATAAACACAAAACAACAACCATTTTTCGCTACTTTATTTACTTTAACCTCTCATCACCCTTATGCTGTGCCCGAAAGATATGCAAACAAATTTAAAGCAGGACATTTGGAAATAGAGAAGTCGATTAGTTATACCGATTATGCACTGAGACGTTTTTTTGAAACTGCTAAAAAGATGCCATGGTATAAAAACACCTTGTTTGTGCTATCGGCTGACCATACTGGAATTACTGATGATGCTTATTATATCAACAGAATCGGGAATTACTCCATTCCCATCATCTATTATCTACCAAACAGTGACTTAAAAAAGTTTGATAGTACCACAACTCAACATATCGACATCATGCCTTCGGTGCTTGATTACTTGAATTATCCAGATAATTACTTTGCCTTTGGTACATCTGTATTCGACACAACGGCAGAACATTTTGCATTGAACATCAATAATGATGTTTTTCAATTTATTCAGAACAAATACACTTTGCAATTCGATGGAGAAAAATCGAACGAGCTCTGCAATTATTATACGGATAGTTTACTTAAAGAAAATTTAATACTCAAAAAGCAGGAGATAGCAAGAGGGATGGAAAAGAAAGCAAAAGCCATTATTCAAACCTATCAACAAAGTTTGATAAACAATAAAATGAAATAAAACTCTACAAATTATAAGTTGAGGTTTAAATACATTAGAGGTGAAAAAGAAAATTTGTTTTATAGTTAATCCTATTTCAGGTGTTGGCAAGCAGAAAGTAATTGAAGGCTTAGCTTCCGATTACCTTGACATGGAAAAATACGACTATAAAATAATTTATACTAATGCACCGAAACATGCAATATTGCTGGCTAAACAAGCGGCTGAAGAACTCTATGACATTGTGGTTGCTGTGGGTGGTGATGGTTCTGTAAACGAGGTTGCGAATGGTTTAATTGGAACCAACACAGCAATGGCATTGCTACCTACAGGATCAGGTAATGGATTGGCAAGGCATCTTAAAATCCCTTTGGATTTAAAACAAGCATTAACTATAATTAATACTGGCAAACAGAGCCAAATTGACACGATTCAATTCAATGATACCCATTTTGTGAATGTTGCAGGAATCGGTTTTGATGCACAAATTGGTTGGGAGTTTACGAACTATGGTAAGCGGGGATTTTCGTCTTACATCAAACTTGTGTTGCGCGAATTAAGGCAATATCAATCGGAAAAATACGAATTGATATTTGATGGAGAATCGGTGTTTAAAGAAGCATTTCTAATTAGTTTTGCAAATGGAAGTCAATGGGGAAACAATGCTCATATAGCGCCAACAGCTGACATTTCGGATGGACTGATGGATATTGCTATTCTTAAAAAAATTAGTTGGAGAAATGGCTTGTCGGTTGGATATCATTTATTCAACAGAAAGCTACACCAAACGAAACATCTTGAAATTATAAAAGCAAAAGAGGTGACTGTAAAGCAAAAGCGTACGATTGCTCATATCGATGGTGAGCCAATTGAATCGGGAGCTGTGGTTACTGTAAAAGTTAATCCCTTATCTTTGAAAATTATTGTTCCATAACATTTATAGATATGAGTAATAAAAATAAAAACGGAGGCTTGGTTTATTCAACCAACCGTAATTTAGAACTAAAACCAGTTAACAATACACCTATCCAATCGTTACCTGCAAACCAGCAAAATCTGAAAATCTATTTAGATCGATTAGGTGGAGGAAAATTAGTAACACGCGTTTCGGGATTCATTGGAAATGAATCCGACTTAGAAGCATTGGGTAAACTACTAAAACAGAAATGTGGAGTAGGAGGAAGTGTGAAAAACGAAGAAATATTACTACAAGGTGACCATCGAGAAAAAGTATTAAAGCTCTTGATGGATGCCAATTATAAAGCAAAGAAAGCCGGAGGATAAACTACTTTTCTTTCTTTAATCTTTTTACGATTTCTTACGAATGTAGATGTGTTTGATATTACCCTTGCCAGTATCTCGTTCGTCAATTTCGAATTTATTGATGCTCTTTATTAAAGGTAACATCTTTGGAAACCCATAGTTTCTTGGGTCGAAGTCAGGTTTCTTCTTCAACATTAAATTCCCGAGCTCTCCTAAAAAAGCCCAACCATTTTCATCTGCTAAGTCGGTGATGCTATCTGTAAATAGTTTAATAATTTTCGGATCGATATTACTTAAAGGCTTCTTAGCTGGAGATTTGGTGTTTTTTATCTCTTTGTTATCATCAGGTTCTATTAATGATATAGCTTCTGATTTGAGTATTTCGATATAAATAAATTTGTCGCAAGCGGTGATGAAAGGATTCAGTGTTTTCTTTTCGCCAATTCCAATTACTTTCATTCCTGCTTCACGAAGACGAGTTGCTAGTCGCGTAAAATCGCTATCACTCGACACGATGCAGAAACCATCTACTTTGCCAGTATACAATATATCCATTGCATCAATGATTAAAGCGCTATCTGAAGCATTTTTGCCTGTAGAATAACTATATTGTTGAATAGGTGTAATTGCGTTTTCTAATAATACTTTTTTCCAACCTGATACCGTTGGTTTGGTCCAGTCTGCATAAATGCGTTTAAAGGTGGGCGTTCCATACTTTGCAATCTCTTCGAACATTTCTTTGACATTGGCATACGGCACATTGTCGGCATCTATCAGCACGGCAAGTTTTAATTCTTTTTTGTGTTCCATTTGTTCTGACCTTAAGGTCTATTATATTGTCTTCAAGGTTTTATCTCGAACCATTAGGTCGAGCAAACCATTTTTTCTTTCCCGTGTTTCCTGTAGGAGGTTTCGGTCGAGCATGTCCCGAGCTTCTTCGTCCTTGCTCTTGTTTAGGAGCTTTCACAGGGTTATGATCCATCAGTGGGAATGGATGATTATCAATTACAGGAATTTTCTTGGCTATTAACTTTTCTACATCGCGCAAATATTCTTTTTCCTCGGCATCACAAAACGAAAGCGCTGTGCCTTTAGCCCCTGCCCTACCTGTACGACCAATGCGGTGAACATAGGTTTCTGGGATGTTCGACATTTCGTAGTTAATTACGTATTCCAAATCATCAACATCAATTCCTCGTGCGGCAATATCTGTGGCGACTAAGATGCGTGTAGTTTGTGCCTTAAAATTAGTCAATGCGCGTTGACGAGCATTTTGCGACTTGTTGCCATGTATCGCTTCTGCTTTGATATTGTGTTTAATCAATATTTTCACCACTTTGTCGGCACCATGTTTGGTACGAGTGAATACCAAAGCTGTTTTGATATTTTTGTCTTTCAATAATTCGATGAGTAAACCATTCTTGTTTCCTTTATCAACAAAATAAACTTTTTGTTGGATAATATCAACTGTGGATGACACAGGAGTAACCGAAACTTTTGAAGGATTGATTAGAATGGTATTCGCAAGTTTTACTATTTCGGGAGGCATAGTGGCCGAGAAAAAAAGTGATTGACGTTTTTTAGGCAACAACGCTAAGAGTTTCTTTACATCATGTATAAATCCCATATCGAGCATGCGGTCAGCTTCATCCAATACAAACAATTCAACATCTTTGAGGCTGATGAATCCTTGATGAATCAAGTCGAGCAAACGTCCCGGTGTAGCAATTAAAATATCAACACCTTGCTGAACGGCTGATGTTTGTGGATTTTGATTAACACCTCCAAATACAACAGTAGATTTTAGCCCAGTGTGTCGACCATAAGCATTAAAACTATCGCCAATTTGAATGGCAAGCTCTCTGGTAGGAGTAACAATTAGACTTCTGATTTTTCGTTTTTTGTCGTACACTTTATTTGCCGACAAAAGCTGAAGGATAGGAATAGCAAAGGCTGCCGTTTTTCCTGTACCTGTTTGTGCGCAACCTAATAAGTCGATTCCTTGTAAAACAATAGGAATGGCTTGTGCTTGAATTGGTGTTGGTGTGGTATATCCTTCTTCTTCAACAGCTTTCAGGATGGGTTCAATAATATTTAATGATTTAAATAACATGGTTTAAATTTGAATAAATGTGAGAGTTGAGAACTTCCGTTCTAATGATTTTGGCGCAAGGTACGCATTAATTCGCTGCAAGGGCTGATTTTCAGATATCGCAGTAGAATCTTACAACTATAAAAATGTTTTGAGCCAAGCAATGGCTTCGCACTTATCGGTAAAAATTTTTGTTGGGCGTTTTGGCTTGTTTACCTTATGATAAAAATCGACCATTAATTTATGTCCTAAATAATTCACTAAAAATGCCTCCGCTTTGGTAAATGGAGCCACTTCAGCTTTTGCCCAATATTGTCTTACTTCAAGACTTGGCAACGCAAATCTATCAAACGTAATAAGTACGGGAGTTCTTTTATAATTCATCATTTGACTTGCCATGGAATTTGACTCTATCAATCCTTCCACGGTCATCTCTTCATCACCTGAGACAAATACTTCAAGTATACCATCTTCCCTCAAGGAATGAGTGAAAATGCCAACACGAGTGGTTTCAATAATCTTGGATGTATTGTCTGCTGACATATTTTTGCAATAATACAATTTTATCTAAAAAAAACACTAATTTCGAAACAACAATTTTAAATAAAAATGAAATGAAAGACAAGAAACAACTTATTAAAATTAACGATAGCATACACATTTCTTGCAAACTATCGGATGTGTTTGATTTTATTTCGAATTATACCAACGACAAATATTGGCGAATCATTGTGAAGGAAACTATTATGAACACTGCCCATGTGGAGAAAAACACCGTGATGAAAGAAACAATATTTTTATCGCGCAAGTACCCTAGCTTCACCTCTTCATTCATATGTACCGAATTTGAAAAAGATAAACAAGTGAGAACGGAGTCCTTGCCCGAAGAGCCATTCTATTCGAAGAACACCCGTGAAGTAGTTGCTCTTGATAACCGCACCACTTGTGTAAATTACCAATATGTGTTTGATGTAGAAATGGTAAAATATGCGCTTGGTATTGGATTACCAAAATTCTTGATTCGATTGTCTGTTCAGCATGAGATGAAGACTTATTTGAAAGAACTCAAAAAGGTAATGGAACAAAGCCGTATCAAATCGTAATTTTACCGTAAAAATTTTTTTTATTTGTGTTTCTATTTTTTTATACCTTTATCCCTTCAAAATGTGGTGAAACAGTAACCCAACCCTGAATACATTTTGATGTAGTTGTTATCAAATTTCACTTTCTCATCAAATGAGGAATTATAAAAGAACATGAATCATCGAGCACTCCAAATTTTACGATTTATTTTTTTAGTCACCATCGTTTGGTCGTTATCTGCCGAGGCTCAATCTCCAGGAGGAATTTCCACAGGTTTACAATTGTGGTTAAAAGCCAATGTTGGTACCACAACGGTTGGAGTGAACGTTACTGGCTGGCAAGATCAAAGTCCTGCACCAATTGCTGTCTCAGTATTTGGAAGTCCTGATTTAATACCTGTTGGATATAATTATAATCCTTATATCAATTGGACCATGAGTGGTGCCACAGGAGGCGATTACCTTCATATTCCTACTCATACTTTTCAATCTTTCTTTTGGGTTTCGCAATTGAGTAATCTTTCGCGACCAAGCACACACCTTGCTACTTACGATGGAGTTACTTTAGGTCAACCTTGCAATGGATGCCCTATACATGGTGGTGCAAATGGTGGTGTAGTGGCTCAATACCACGAATTAGGATATGGTAATGGCACCTTTCAAGCAGCAGGAGTTTGGCGAAAAAATGGAACAGCAACAGGCATTAGTTACAATACGCCACATAGTGGAAAGTTCGACATCATCACGGCATTGGGAGGAAGTGCTGTTTCTACCAACGTGTTCATGGGCGGGCAAAATAATAACGCACCTGTATTCGATGGTAGAGCTCGCGATTGGTTAGGACCGGTTGGTGAAATCATTGCATATTCAGGTGCTATCACCGCGGTGCAAGCCAATAAAGTTGAATCGTATCTTGGAATTAAATATGGAATCACTTTGGGTGGTAATGGTTCGGCTACTTTGTTTTATACTAGTCCGAACGGAACCACCATTTGGGCTGCTGGTACAGGGTTTCACAACGATGTGGCAGGTATCGGAAACGATATGATACTAGAAGCATTGAATCAACCCAAATCGCATTCCATCAATACTCCTGCAGATGCCGTTATTATGGCGAATGGCAATTTTGCTGCACCTGTATCATTAGCCGATGGCGAATACTTGGTTTGGGGACACAATAACGGACCCTTTACTTCTACTTGTCAGAACTTTTCGCATGGTGGGCCTGTAACTCCTATCAATGCTACATGGGGAAGAGTATGGAGAACTCAAAAAACAGGAACTCCTTCTGGAAATGTCGTCATCGCTATTGATATGACTATGTTTCAAGGACCTTCGGGCTTAGGCACAGCCAATAATGCCGATGTGAAATTGATGGTGGATGATAATAATTCGTTTGCTGATGGTTCGGCTGGAGAACATACTTATGTGCCAACAGCAGGATATAGCGCCACTGGAGGACAAATTTATTTCTCGGTTCCTTATGCCGACATTCAAAATGGAGTGGGTTATTTCAAATTAGGATTTGTGGTTAGCCCTCCTACTTTAACTCTTACATGCCCTACCACCACCATCTGTGCGGGCACTTCGGTAACGTTTACTGCCACACCTACCAACGGAGGTAGTGCTCCATCGTACGTTTTTGTAGTAAATGGAGTTGTTGTTTCTTCCGGTTCGCCTACTTATACCACCACCACATTGGCAAATGGCGATCAGGTAACTGCCGTATTAACATCCAATGCTCCTTGTGTGGTTCCGAATTCTGCGATATCGAATACCATTGTGATGACGGTGACACCTGCTGCTTTACCTGCGGTAACAACCGTTGCCTCCTCCACCACCATCTGTGCTGGCAGCCCAATTACCTTTACTGCGTCTCCTACCAATGGTGGACTAACACCCGGTTATCAATGGTATATTGGAGGAGTGGCTGTTCCTGGAGCTAATTCGGTAACATTCACCACTTCTACTTTAGCAAACAATGATAATGTAACAGTAGAAATGACCACAAGTGCTAGCTGTGTATCACCATTAACTGCTGTTTCTAGTGGTATAAGTATTACAGTGAATCCTGTTTTGGTGCCACAAGTAACCATCGTAGCATCGAGCACCACCATTTGTGCCAATACTTCAGTGACCTTTACTGCAACACCTACCAATGGCGGTACACCAAGCTATCAATGGTATGTGAATGGAGTAGCAAGTGGAACCAATTCTGATATTTTTACCACCTCTACTTTAACCAATAACGATTCGGTGACAGTGGTACTTACCTCGAATGCTACCTGTGTGTCGCCTGCCACCGATACTTCTTCAGCCATCTATATTACCGTAAACGCAATGCCTGTTCCACTTGTTACCATTTCGTCAACCGATACTACCATTTGTGCTGGAACCTCCGTAACTTTTACGGCAAGTCCTACCAATGGAGGTACCATTCCTGCGTATCAATGGCAAGTGAATGGAACCAATGTGGGAACAAATTCAAATCAATACACCTCCTCTACGCTAGCCAATGGTGAAGTGGTAACGGTTACCTTGACCTCTAATGCAAATTGTGTTTCGCCTGCTACGGTTACTTCGACTGGCATTACCATGATTGTAACTCCGATTTTGATACCAAGTGTAAGCATTGTGGCCACCACTACCACTATCTGTGCGGGTGCTTCGGTAACGTATACAGCCACACCTACCAATGGAGGAGCGAGCCCTACATATCAATGGCTTGTAAATAGTACAGCCGTAGGTACCAATTCAAATACATTTACTACTTCAGCGCTAGTAAATAATGATACCGTGACAGCCATCCTTACTTCGAATGCAACTTGTGTTGCTCCGAGTATTGATACCTCAGCAGCCATCGTGATGACCGTGAATCCAATCCTTGTACCAAGCGTTACTACGGTGGCCTCACTTACTACTATTTGTGCGGGTACTTCCGTGCTATTTACTGCAAGTCCTACCAATGGAGGAGCAAGCCCAATTTATCAATGGCAAGTAAATGGGGTAAACGTTGGCATCAATTCGGCTACTTACTCAAGTACAACGTTGGCGAATAACGATTCGGTGACGGTGATTATGATTTCGAACGCTACTTGTGTAGCACCTGCTAACGACACTTCAACCTATATCTTGATGACGGTGAATCCGCTTCAAGTGCCTACTATCACCATCTCCTCCACCGATACTACTATTTGTGCTGGAACTTCCGTAACGTTTACAGCTGTGGCTACCAATGGAGGTGCTGCCCCAAGCTATCAATGGCAGGTGAATGGTGCCAATGTTGGGACCAATTCGACTACCTATTCTTCTTCTACTTTTGCCAATAACAATAGTGTGACAGTGGTATTAACCTCCAATGCCTTGTGTGCTTCGCCTACAAGCTTGAGCGCTACACCGATTGTAATGACCGTGAATCCGATACTTGTGCCAAGTGTTACCATTGCCGCGAGTGCTACCACTATCTGTGCTGGAACCAACGTTACCTTTACAGCTACTCCTGTGAATGGAGGGTCTTCGCCTAGTTATCAATGGATAGTAAATGGTTTGTATACAGGGCCTAATTCGTCAACTTATAATGCAAGTACTTTTATCTCGAACGATGTGGTATCGGTAGTGTTGACTTCGAATGCCACCTGTGTGTCGCCTGCCATCGACACTTCCAACACCATCACCCTTACGGTGAATCCGATAGTGATACCAAGTGTAAGCATTGCTGCCAATGCCACCACCATCTGTGCAGGTACCCGTGTGACGTTTACTGCCACTCCTATTAATGGAGGCACAACTCCTAACTATCAATGGCAAGTAAATGGTGCCAATCAAGGTAGCAACCTACCTATCTTTATTACGTCAGGTTTATCGAACAGCGATGTGGTGACGGTGATTATGACATCGAATGCACCTTGTGCCACACCGGCTACCATAGCAGCACCGAGTATTACCATGAATGTAACTCCTATGCCTGTGGCGGCTTTCACCTACAATACCGACAATGTGAATGAGCTTAACCCTTCCGTAGCGTTTAATAATTTATCGCAAAATGCTACCAATTGGCTATGGAACTTCGGAATAGGAAGTACATCCACCGTTGAAAACCCTAGCTACTCCTTCCCTTCGGCTGGAACGTATACAGTAATATTGGTGGCGAACAATGGAGTGTGTAGCGACACCGTTTCGGAACTGGTTGACATTGCTACCATCTCCACCTATTTTATTCCAAATGCCTTTTCACCAAATGACGATGGCATCAACGATGTGTTTATGATAAAAGGAACGGGTATCTCGAAGAACAATTTCGATATGCGCATCTTCGACCGCTGGGGTGAATTGATTTTCGAATCGACTGACTTGACGATTGGCTGGAATGGCTGGTCGCATAGCGACTGGATGGCGCAAGAGGATGTTTATGTTTATGTTATTTCGTTCGCCCTGAACAACGACCCTGGAAATGTAATGAAACGGAAAGGGAAGATTACCCTTATTCGATAGCAAAAATCGCTACACTATATTATATAGCGTAGCGATACGTTGTAGATTCTCGAGAAAACTTTAGGAAATCAAATTCATTAGGCTTAGAACCCTACTTCACCTCCTCCTCACAATGAGGAGGAGGCTTTTAGGTGGTCGTTTTACCACTTCGACCGTAATAAAAAAAGTTAGTTGTTGTTTGTCCCAACCCCTTAGGACTTGCAACTAGAATACAAAGCAAAAAACAAAAAAACTTTAGCATTATTCATTTACTAACCTTTCTAAATCAATCTTTAAATTTATTGGTAGTACTAAAAACAATTAACGGCACAAAGGTAGAGAGGTTAAAAAAACTACGAAATAGTACAAGCTATGAAATTGGTGTAGTAGAAACAATGACAAGAACACATTTTGTTGTTAGTTCTAGGTTGTTGGGTTTCACCATTAAGGCACTCGTTTTGGTTGTTAGTTGTTGGTTGTTAGTTGTTGGTTGTTAGTTGTTGGTTGTTAGTTGTTGGTTGTTAGTTGTTAGACTTCAACTTTCCCGACCCTTCTGGATTCACTAGTCGCTAGACGCTATTTCCTGTTCGCTAGTCGCTAGTGGCTAGTGGCTAAAAAGAGATCCCTCGCTGCGCTCAGGATGACAAGCTCACTCAGTTAGAAAAAGGGAAAATCAAGGCGGCATAGCCGCCTTGATTTTCCCTTAATTCCCCCATGAACCCTGTCATTTCGAACACAGTGAGAAATCTCAAAAACCATTTGTAGAAACACTAAGCACCCCTATCCCC
>CAIWDF010000089.1 GCA_903911435.1 uncultured Bacteroidota bacterium | reverse complement strand
GCCATTGGCATCGTATACCGTAATTTCAAACCTTGGTTGTTCTAAATTTGTATGTAATGTTGGGTTTTCAAGCACAACAGCATATTGATAAGTAAAGGAGGTATTGGTTGGTGTTACGGTTATTGGATACCGAAGAAATTCGGTACCATAGAGAGTATTTGAATTTCCTAAACGGACGGAAACATTTCCTCCTCCAGGGGCTAAATACGGGAGGTTTGGAACACCTGCTGTCAATCCAGCATTCAAGTCGTATCCTAATGGATCAGTTAATATAGTGTGTTGCGATGCACCATTGCTCGCTGGGGTATTTTGTGGTCCGGAAACAAATCCCATCACCCATGGAATTGGAGAGGGATAACTACTACAATCACCTGTACCACCTGTCCAATTCGTAAATGTTGTATCTTGAAACCCTGCATTTGGACAACCAGAAGGTGTATGAAGCTTTGATGGGTCTTGAACAGAAAAATAAGGTTTCTTAACAACACCTTTTTGTTTCTGAATATATTGATTTTTTCTACTGCGAATGATTCCATTAAACTCAGAGGCAGGAACACCTTTTGTTTTCAATTCAGTTATTACAGCAGCCTCATCAAAACCTTGCAGGAATTTACTATCATTTATATGTTCACGATTAAATGCTTCCTGAGCTTGACTTGCTGTTTGACCATTGGCTCCTTCTACTGAAACCAGAATTATTAGCAAGAAACTAATTACTAGATTGGCTGAACTCCTTTTTTTCATTTTACAGTTTTGTTATTATTAATGAGGCGAATTTAAACAATTTTTGCAATAAAATAATTTTATCGTTCAACATTTTGCAATTTTATTTTACTCATCGAATGAGTCTTAAGAATATTCGCCTATTTTTTCTAAAAATATAAATAATTAGCTTTTTCAACGAATAAGAAAACAATAATCGTCAAAAGAATTTTGTGAGGAAAGAAGAAATGTATAATTTAACGCAATCAAATATTATAGAGCTTATGAATAGTCGCATTATTAGTTTTCTTTTTATAGTTTTTATTAGCACTCTGAATTATCAAGCAAATTCCCAAACAGTTTTGCCTGTAGGGTTTTCTCAGGAAGAATTACTCGAGATGCAACAACCAAATTGGCAAGCTCCCGAAGGTGACAATTCAAAAAGCATTCTTATTCCACCACCAGGACCTGTGAGGACTATGGCACAATGGGAAGAATCGGAAGCAATTGTGATTACATGGACGAGTTATCAATCCGTTTTAAGAGAAATTGTAAGAGCCATTGCTCCTTCAACAAAAGTCTACATAGTATGTGGTACTGGAAGTGCGGGTTCTGATTCGGTTTCCATTAAAAACTATTTAACTTCTGGAACCGTTCCTGCGAGTTCAATTGCTAATTGCAAATTTGTTTACGCTCCATTCAATAGTGTTTGGGTGAGGGATTATGGTCCGAATGCTGTTTATTTAAATGATGTCGATTCGTTAGTTTTAGTTGACTGGCATTACAATCGACCAACCCGTGCTAAGGATGATACTGTTTCGCGATCGCTTGGCAGAGCGTTTCATCTGCCAGTGTATGAAGCTTCTTCAGGGGCTAATCTATTGTACAATACGGGAGGTAATTGGATGAGTGATGGATTGGGAAATTCATTTCATTCGAAATTAATATTGCTTGAGAACCCGACACTTTCTTTGTCTCAAGTAGATACGATTCTAAAAAAATACATGGGAATAACTCGTTCCATAAAAATGGATACCTTGCCATACGATGGCATCCATCATATTGATATGCACATTAAATTGCTTAACGAGGAAACTTTATTAGTTGGAGAATATCCTGCGGGAGTGGCGGATGGCCCTCAAATAGAAGCAAACCTACAGTATATTCTCGCCAATTACAATTCTGTATTTGGCACTCCTTATAAGGTAATAAGGATACCCCAGCCACCAGACCAAACCAATGGTTATACCTATCCTGATGTGGGAGGATACTATCTCACTTATACGAATGCAACGATTGTGAATAAAACCGTTATTGTTCCGCAGTATTATACCCAGTATGACACAACAGCATTAAGAATTTGGAAAGGTGCAATGCCTGGTTATAATGTGATTGGTATCAATTCTAACACTACCATTTCAGCGAGTGGTTCGCTGCATTGCATTACACATGAAATTGGCCCGAATGATCCATTATTGATAGTACACCAGAATTTACCGAACACAATCAATACATCCTCTCCGTATCAAGTGGATGCACGAATCCAACATCGTAGCGGAATTCAAACTGCAACTCTATTTTACACAAACGACACAACAGTTGGGTTTAATAGTGTTGCAATGACAATGACCAATACAAATCTTAATACGTGGACAGGTTTCATACCTCCATATCCAGCAGGAACACATGTCTTTTATTATATAAAAGCGCACGCGAATTCGGGCAAAGAACAAGTTAGACCAATGCCTGCTCCATTGGGCAATTTTATGTTTTATGTTTTAGGAGCTACCAATATCGAAGAGCGAAATGGCTTGTTTGAAATTCAACCAGCTTATCCAAACCCATCGCATGGCATTACTTGTATCCCAGTTTCGCTTACAAAAAACTGTAAGGGGAGCATCAAACTGCTAAATATGCTGGGAGAAGAGATTGCTCTGATTTATCAGGGAGAAATGAATCACGGAGAAAAGAATTATTTTCTAAATAGTCTTGGAATTGCAGCCGGAGCTTATATGATTTGTGTTGAAACTCCCGAAGGTAGACTGACTCAGAAATTAATGGTGAGGTAAAACTTTTCCAGTTTTTCTTCTGCCAAAAATTATCGCTAACATGAAACTCATAAAGCGAAAATCATTATCGAAATAATGCGCTTTATCCATCTCAGATTAAATCGTAATTTTGCACAGAAATTATTTCTATGTATAAATCGATTATTCGTCCAATTTTCTTTTGGTTTCCGCCAGAAAGTATTCATCATTTTGTATTTCAAGCTATAAAAATCATTTGCAAAATTCCGGGAGTATCTTCACTTTTTCGAAGTATGTATGTAATAAATGATTCACGACTTGAAAAAAATTTGTTTGGGTTCACCTTTCCAAATCCTGTTGGACTAGCTGCAGGATTTGATAAGGATGCGAAACTGTTTGATGAACTTGGAAACTTTGGGTTTGGGTTTATTGAGATAGGTACACTAACACCTAAAGCGCAACCAGGAAATGACAAACCAAGGATGTTTCGCTTACCAACCGATCAAGCTTTAATAAATAGAATGGGCTTTAATAATGAAGGGGCTGAGGCAGCTGTAAGACACTTAAAAAACAGAAAAACAAAAATTATTGTTGGTGGAAATATTGGCAAAAACAAAATTACTCCCAATGAGGATGCTGCACTAGATTATGAAATCTGTTTTGAAACTCTTTTTGATTATGTAGACTATTTTGTGGTCAATGTAAGTTCTCCAAACACTCCGAACCTCAGAGCTTTGCAGGATAAGGAACCATTAACAAAATTGCTTCTTCGATTAAAATCTTTAAATAACCAGAAGAATAAACCAAAAGCTATTTTGTTGAAAATTGCTCCAGATTTAACAAACGAACAATTGGATGACATCATTAGTATTGTGAATGAGACCAAAATTGATGGATTGATTGCTACAAACACCACCATTGATAGAAGCAATTTAAAAACAGACAAAGAAACAGTTGAAAAAATAGGTGCAGGAGGATTAAGTGGAAAGCCATTAACTAAGAGGTCGCTAGAAGTGGTGAGGCACCTCATCATTAAATCCAATAATTCCTTCCCAATTATTGCTGTTGGCGGAATCTATTCAGCCGAAGATGCATTGGCTATGATAGATGCGGGTGCAAGTTTGGTGCAAGTGTATACTGGTTTTATTTATGAAGGACCGAGCATTGTTAAGAATATTAATAAGGGAATATTAAAAAAGCTGAATAATTTATGAAACTAATAGAGTGTCCGAGAGATGCAATGCAAGGCATCCATGAGTTTATTGAAACATCAAAAAAAATAAATTACATCAATTCTATTTTGAAATGCGGATTTGATACTGTTGATTTTGGTAGTTTCGTATCACCAAAAGCAATTCCTCAAATGCGAGATACGGCATATGTTTTAGAACACTTAGAATTGAGTTCAACGCAATCAAAACTTTTAGCAATTATTGCTAATGTTCGTGGAGCGCAAGATGCTGTTGAGTTTGACGAAATATCTTATTTAGGTTTTCCGTTCTCAATTTCTGAAACTTTTCAACAGAGAAATACAAATTCATCCATTGAAGAATCTATTAACCGTGTTGAGGAGATACAAGACATTTGTGTTAGAAATAAAAAAGAATTAGTTGTTTATGTCTCTATGGCTTTCGGAAACCCATATGGAGATGTATGGAGCAGTGAAGTAGTTTTTAATTGGACAAAGAAATTGGTTCAAATGGGAGTCAAAATAATAGCATTGTCAGATACTATAGGAATATCAAATCCTGAGAACATTTCTTATCTTTTTTCACATCTTATTCCTGAATTTAAAGAAGTTGAAATAGGAGCTCACCTACATACAACGCCTGACGCATGGGAGGAGAAAATACACGCTGCTTACAAAAATGGATGTCGAAGATTTGACAGCGCAATTAAAGGATATGGAGGATGCCCAATGGCAACTGATAAACTCACAGGCAATATGCCAACCGAAAAACTTATTAGTTATTTTGATAAGTTTTCAATACCGACAGGAATTAACATGAATACGTTTTCTGAGTCACTGAATTTAGCCTCGAGCACTTTTCCCGTGGAGTAATATGATAGTTTCTAAATTTCAAAAACTAGCGAAAAATCCTTTTTTATTTCGATTGTATTTATTAAAAAATCTACCATTGGCTTATCTTACCGGAATTCGGATTGAAGAATTAACAGCAAGCCAAGCTACGACTACGATAAAATTATCATGGATTACAAAGAACCCATTTCACTCCATCTATTTCGCATGTGAATTGATGGCGGCAGAATTATCGACTGCAATGATTTTATTAGATAATTGTTACGAATCCACAGCACCTATTTCAACATTAATAATTGAAAACAAAGCGGTGTTTTTCAAGAAAGCAAAAGGAAAAATAAGATTTATCTGCAAAAACGAGGCTCCAATCTCAGAACTTATTCACAAAACGCAAGGAACGGGAGAAGCTGTGTTGGTAGATTTAAAATCGATTGGAGTAGATGAAGCAGGAGATAAAGTTGCTGAATTTATTTTCACATGGTCAATTAAAGCGAAAACCAAT